>NZ_JADKPY010000083.1:0-18179 GCF_015351505.1 Acinetobacter sp. SK-43 | reverse complement strand
CTCCGCATAAGCAGAGGGGGTGTTTTTTATTGCAAAGAAGAAAATAGGGTTTATGCTAATATCCCTATAAAGACTTAGATTATTTATAATGATGATTCAAAAGAATATTTTATGGGTAGATTGTTGTGCAGCTGTTTCAGCAGGTTTAATAGTTTTGCTTGCAGCACAATGGTTAAGTCAAATGTATCATTTACCAAAAAACATCATCATTTTCATTGGTTGTATCAACTTATTGTATGCATGTTATTCATTTATATTAGCAAATTATAGAAGGCGATCAGCTACTCTCATCAATATTCTTGTGATAGCAAATGGATTTTGGTGTATTATTTGTTTGATTATAATATGGTGGTTTTGGCATGAAATGACGATATTGGCTATTATGCATATTGGTGGAGAAGCAATTTTTGTCGCTACTTTGGCTAAATTCGAGTATCTCTGGAGAAATAGGCTAATAGTTAGTAACTTTATTTCGTAGTTAATATTAAATCTAAGAACTATAAAAATAATTAAGCTTAAATAAATCAAAAATATATCTAAAAATTCTGAACTCAAATTTCTATAATAGCTAAAAAGTCAGGTGTATTTTTTGTTCTATTTTTAATCTAAATATTTATAAAATGGATCATTTAAGTGAAAATTTGATTAGGTGGTTATTCTAGTTTTCATCATTTACATAGATATAAATAATAGATTGTTGAAAAAGTGGAGTGTAAATATAATGGAAAAACAATTGGTTGAGAGTGAAAAGAAGTTATTATTGGAAAAATTAAAAATTCGTTTTGAAAACAACATGCATCGACATTTGAACTTAAGTTGGTATCAGGTTGAGGAAAGATTAAAACAAGTACCAAATAAATTATGGTCATTACATCAAATGGAAGAAACAGGTGGAGAACCTGACGTAGTATCAATATATTCAGACTCATCTGACATCATATTTTATGATTGTTCATTAGAATCACCCAAAGGTCGCAGAAATCTTTGCTACGATCGAGAGGCACTAAATTCACGGAAAGAGCATAAACCAATTAGCGATGCTGTTAATGAAGCAAAAGTGATGATGGGAGTTGAATTGCTGACAGAAGAGCAATATAAGCAATTACAGTCTATTGAGCATTTTGATTTAAAAACATCAAGTTGGGTAAAGACACCTGAAAATATTCGTATTTTGGGTGGGGCTATCTTTTGTGATTGTCGTTATGGACGAGTTTTCACTTATCACAATGGTGCTCAATCTTATTATTCAACTTGAGGATTTCGTAGTTTGTTAAAAATCTAAGTTCCATTGGGATAAATGATTCCTTGTAGGAAGTTAAAGTAAACGAACCAATTGAATATTTTTTTAATCTTAAATTTTGCCAAGCGCTTGCTTGGTTTTTGTGGTTTTGATACCTTAGTGCTCACTAAATATTCGAAAACAATGACCAATAATCGTCAGGAAGCAAGCATGCAACTTAATCCCATATATTATACTGAGCAACATTTAGCCTTTGCTGAGAGTGTTAGGCGCTTTACTGAAAAAGAGATTAGCCCTTTTATTAATGAATGGGATGAAGCAGAAACCTTTCCTCGAGAGCTTTATAAAAAAGCAGCCGATATTGGCTTGCTCGGCGTTGGCTTTGATGAAAATTATGGAGGTATTGCGGGGACGGATGCATTCTATACTCTACTTGCCTCAGTCGAGCTAGCGAAATGTGCATCAGGCGGTTTGGCTGCATCTTTGCTTTCACATACGATCGGTACACCACCAATTCAACATTTTGCTCAAGAAGAAGTAAAAGCTGAAGTATTACCAAAAATTTTATCGGGAGAGAAAATTTCTGCATTGGCAATTACTGAACCCAGTGGTGGTTCAGATGTTGCGGCTTTAAAAACTAAAGCGGTGCGAGATGGTGGTGATTATATTGTCAGTGGTGAAAAGACCTTTATTACATCAGGTATTCGTGCAGATTATTATTCTGTTGCGGTGAGAACTGATCCCGATGCGAAGGGTGCTAATGGTATTTCAATGTTGCTGATTGATGCACATAGTGAAGGCATTACAAAATCAAAACTAGATAAAATGGGTTGGTGGACGTCGGATACAGCTCATTTGCACTTTGATAATGTGCGCGTGCCAGCTAAAAATTTACTCGGCGCAGAAAATATGGGCTTTTTCGTCATCATGAACAACTTCAACATGGAGCGTTTTTTTCTTGCTGCCAGTAGCTATGGTTATGCATTGGTTTGTTATGAAGAAGCTTTGGATTGGGCCCAACAGCGTCAGGCTTTTGGTAAACGCTTAATTGATCATCAAGTCGTTCGTCACAAGCTGGTGGATATGGCGACACGTTTAACTTCAACTCGCGCATTATTGGAAGATACGGCCTACCGTTTAGGAAAACCTGAATTACAGGGAAATGAACTGATTGCTCAAATTTGTATGCTTAAGAATGTCGCAACACAAACTATGCAATTCTGTGCTGATGCTGCGGTACAGACATTAGGCGGTATGGGCTTTATGCGTGGTACGAAATCAGAACGTATTTATCGTGAAGTGAAAGTCAACATGATTGGTGGTGGGGCAGAGGAAATCATGAAAGATCTTGCCAGTCGCCAACTGGGCTATTAATACATATTTTAAAGGCTTTGAATCAAGAGGAAGTTGGTTTAAAGCCTGATCTGCATAACAAGAATGAGTTAAATAATAATTTAGGAAAAAGGCATGGATGGTTTATCACTTAACCCAATTTATTACACATCTGAACATCTAGCTTTTGTAGATAGTGTTAAACGCTTTGTTGAAAAAGAAATTTCACCCTATGCAAATGAATGGGATGAAGCAGGCACTTTTCCGCGAGAACTTTATCAAAAAGCTGCTAGCATTGGTTTACTTGGTTTAGGTTTCGATGCAGAACATGGTGGAATTCCTGAAGCTGATGCATTTCATGTATTGCTTGCTGCAATTGAGATGGCAAAAGCAGCATCGGGTGGGGTTCATATTTCATTGATGATTCATAGCATTGGTACTCCACCGATTCATCACTTTGCACGTCCTGAGATTCGTGATGAAGTTATGCCACAAATTATTGCAGGTGAAAAAATTTCAGCCTTAGCGATTACTGAACCGAGTGGTGGTTCCGACGTTGCCGCTTTAAAAACCAAAGCGGTTCGTGACGGGGATTATTATATTGTAAGTGGCGAGAAAACCTTTATTACTTCAGGTATTCGAGCTGATTATTATACGGTTGCAGTACGTACAGACCCGAATGGACAAGGTCCAAAAGGGATCTCGATGCTTTTGATGGATGCGCATAGCGAAGGGATTACAAAATCACCTTTAAAAAAGATGGGATGGTGGGCTTCTGACACAGCACACCTACATTTTGATGAAGTGAGGGTACCAGTAAGTCATTTGCTCGGTCAGGAAAATGCTGGTTTTAAAGTGATTATGAATAACTTTAATATGGAGCGTTTTTGGCTAGGAGCGATAGCCTATGGTTATGCATTGGTTTGCTATGAAGAAGCTTTGGAATGGGCACAACAACGTAAAACCTTTGGTAAGCGCTTAATTGATCATCAAGTGGTACGTCATAAACTTGTCGATATGGCCACGCAACTTACTGCTACACGTGCCTTATTGGAAGATACTGCATATCGAATGGGAAAAAAAGAACTGCAAGGTAGTGAGCTCATTGCACAGATATCAATGCTTAAGAACGTTGCTACACGTACGATGCAATTCTGTGCTGATGCTGCGGTACAGACCTTGGGTGGTATGGGTTTTATGCGATGTATGAAGTCCGAACGCATTTATCGTGAAGTGAAGGTAAATATGATTGGTGGTGGTGCCGAAGAAATTATGAAGGATTTGATTAGTAAGCAGTTGCAATATTAATTGGTAAAAAAAGGGGGTGATCGCTAATTCATCCCCTTTTTAAATTATGTGGATTCAATCCACTCATGATTTAAAATCGCCCAACGCTCATGATCTTTCCATTCTTTACCACCAACGCGTAAATATTGGCGTGAAAACCCTTCTTTAACAAAGCCTGCTCCTGCCACAAGGTGAATGGAGGGGGAGTTTTCAGGTTGGATATTCGGTTCTAGTCGATGCAGGTTCAGTGTTTGAAATACTTCTTGTAAAATAAGTTGAAGTCCCTGTCGCATATATCCCTGACCTATATATGGATAAAAGGCTTCATAGCCTAAATAAGCGGAATGGAAGTGACCTCGAATGATATTCGAGATATTAAAAGTTCCTACAATTGCATGGTTTTCAGTTAAGCAGACAAAATAACGATGTTCTTGTTGTAGGTATTGTTCAAAATCTGTAGGAGGGTATGTCCACGGTTGATGTAGATGAATACTATTTTGGTAGGCTTTTTTGATTTCAGCTAAATCACTGAGTTGAGGCTTACGTAAATAGACCTGACTCATTTCAAAGCCATTTCCCAGACCATTTCCGTCAATTCATCAATCTTAACTTTACCTTCAGGTCTATACCAAGTTACTGTCCAGGAAATAGAACCACCGACCAAACGTCGCCAAATAAATGCATCATGTTTGACTTTGCCTTGAGTACGTAATTTTTCAATCACATCAAGCCAGACTTGCTCATATTCATTACGCATTTTCAAAAGGTATTCTTGTTTTTCTTTAGAAAGCGCAAACCATTCATGTACCAGTACTGCCATTGCCGCACCAGTATCACCAGTAATTGAGATTAATTCAGCTCTGATTAAATCACGCAATTGTTGTTCAGGATCATTTGAACGTTCAGCCGCTTCTTTAAGCCGTGCAAAGTTATAAATAATGGTTTGCTCCATCACAGTAGCTAGAATGTCATCTTTACTTTTGAAGTGATGGAAGAGACTACCTGATTGAATACCAATAAATTCACCAAGTTGGCGAACCGTGGTTTTATCATAGCCTTGCTTGTAAAACAGATAGGCGGCACCTAAGAGCAAACGTCCACGTGGGCTATCGTCAAAACATACGATTTTTGGTATTTGCTCAATTGAAGTTGCGATCATGCCTGTCCGTCTATCCCGTTTAGTCAAAGTGTATTGTAACAAAATTCATTTCATGAATTGTCTTATCTTTTTATAACAAGCATTTGCTTGAATTTGTCTGTTTTTGCTAATACAGCATATCATTCTGCACTTTACAAACCAAGCACTTGCTTGGTAATGTTGTGTTGTTTTTAATAATAATGAGAAAGCTCATGACAAGCGTCAAGCAGGATGACCAAAAGTTAGTAAAAATTGGATGTGCTTCTGGGTTTTGGGGCGATACCAATACAGCTGCTTTTCAGTTGGTGCATTTGAGTGATATTGATTATTTAGTGTTTGATTATTTGTCAGAAATTACCATGTCGATCATGGCAAAGGCAATGATGACTGATCCAAATCATGGTTATGCTTTAGATTTTGTTAGCAGAGTGATGGCACCACTGATTAATAAAATTGCTGAGAAAAAAATCAAAGTCATTAGTAATGCTGGCGGTGTTAATCCTTTGGCGTGTCGTGATGCCTTACAAAAAATAATTGATGAAAAAGGCTTGGATTTAAAAGTTGCTGTGGTACTTGGGGATGATGTATTACCCAAACATGCTGAGTTACTGAAACAAAATGTTCAGGAAATGTTTAATGGTGATGCTTTACCACATCATGTAGCCAGCAGTAATGCCTATTTAGGGGCGATTGCGATCCGTGATGCCTTGGATTTAGGTGCGGATATTGTGATTACGGGGCGTGTAGTTGATTCGGCTGTGGTACTTGCACCATTACTGCATGAATATCAATGGTCACTGGATGATTATGACAAGTTGGCACAGGGTTCATTGGCAGGGCATGTGATTGAATGTGGTGCTCAATGTACAGGTGGTAATTTTACCGATTGGCGTTTAGTACAAGGCTTTGACAATATGGGCTTTCCAATTGTAGAAGTCAGTGCAGATAGCTCCTTTATCGTGACCAAGCCACAAAGCACAGGTGGCTTGGTTTCAACAGCAACAGTCGCGGAACAAATTGTTTATGAAATTGGTAATCCGCAAGCTTATTTACTTCCTGATGTGACGGCTGATTTTAGCCAAGTTCATTTAGAGCAAATCGGTGAGGATCGAGTAAAAGTTACAGGTGCAACTGGTCGTGCACCAACGCAGCAATATAAAGTCAGTGCTACCTATGCGGATGGTTATCGTGTTTTAGTGAGCTTCTTAATTGCAGGTCGTGAAGCACCTGAAAAAGCGCAAACTATTGCCGATGCGATTCTAAATAAATGCGAACGTGTATTAGCTTTACGTTCAGTTCCGCCATTTAGTGAAAAATCGGTGGAGATTCTGGGTATCGAAAGCACCTATGGTTCGCATGCCAGAGTGAAAGATAGCCGTGAAGTGGTCGTCAAGATTGCTGTGAAACACATGTTTAAAGAAGCCTGTATGTTCTTTGCTTCGGAAATTGCACAGGCATCTACAGGTATGGCACCTGCATTAGCGGGGATTGTTGGTGGTCGTCCTAAAGCTTCGGCAGTGGTGAAGCTTTTCTCTTTCTTAATTGATAAAGATCAAATCAAGATTGAGGTGGATTTTGCAGGGCAACGTCATCCAGTTCAGATTCCAACAGGTTTAGCTCCACAAGATATTAACCTGCATCCAGTGGGTGAAGTTGCAATCTATCAAGGTGATGAAATTGAAGTGCCGTTAATTGAAGTGGCACATGCGCGCAGTGGCGACAAGGGTAATCATAGCAATATTGGGGTGATTGCCCGTAAAGCAGAATATCTACCTTGGATTCGGGCAGCACTGACAGAAGCCAATATTGCAGACTATATGCAGCATGTACTTGATCCTGAAAAATCAAAAGTGATTCGTTATGAATTGCCAGCCATGAATGCATTGAATTTTATGTTGGAAAATGCATTGGGTGGTGGTGGGATTGCCAGTCTGCGTATTGATCCGCAAGGTAAGGCTTTTGCACAGCAGCTATTAGATATGCCAGTGAAGGTGCCCAGAAAACTAATCGCCTGATCACATCAATATCAACTAGTGTATGAGTTTCGCTTGCACGAGACATTGCAAGCGAAATCAGTACGTCTTTTTATAGTATGTCTAGTCCACAAGAAATGAGATAGTTATAGATTGAGTCATAGTGCTTTTGAGGTCTTGTGGGGTCTGTTCCATCTACAGCCGGAATAAAAATAACCACACCTTGTCGAGCCCGAGTCAATAGAACTCTATAGGCGTTGATAAGATAGCTTTTAGTCGAGTCTTTATTAATATTTTGCCACTTTGAGCCTTTAAAACTTTGAAATTGCCAACCTTGATCATAATAAAGATTAATATCCCAAGTTACACAGGTATAGTCGATTTCAAGCCCTTGGATATCGAACTCCGTTGCAATATCCTCTAAGTAATAAGATGATCGGGTATCATCTTGATGATTTAAAAACCAATCAGTTGGAGATATATCATTCTTAACATAAATACCTTCTGCTTTTAGTCTTTTAGCGCCTGAACTTGCAATCAGTCCAATTCGCTCAGTACCTCTAGCTTGATGTTTTAACCAGGCTTTTGCCTTGGCTAAGTCTCTCGTGATTTTAATTGGATAATTATGTTTGATGTCTTGGTAAATTTGAGCGGCTTGATCATTTTCATTTTCTAAAATAGATTGGATTAATGACGCAACTTTTTCACTTCGAAATGAGCGAACAGAGGTAGCTAAATGAAGATCAGCTCTTTGATGTCCATGTTGCTTTAACCAATTTGATAAATCTGGATCATTTAGATAGGTATTAGGTTCAGCCAAAATTTTATCTGAATAATAAATATCCCAAGATGAGTATTTTGTTTTTAGCGACTGAATCCATTCTGAAACACCTGCTTCACCTGTATTGATTTCTTGTCCGCCTCCGATTAAACATATAATTGCACACCAGTCATCATGTCGATCCATTACACTGATTAGATATTCTGGTTCAGACATATCAAAGTTTGGAATTCCTTTTTTCTGTTGCATGAACTTGGAGACTTGTTCTTTTTGCCAAGCTCTTTGTGCTTCATCGAAAACAACAACTTTTTCAATCGGCGCATGAGGTGTTCTTAAATTATCATCTCTAAAATGATGAATATTTTGAATAAAAGCCTTGGCTTTTCGTTCAGCCTCTGTACGTGAAACTCTCTGGCCACTTTTTTTAGCAGATTCTACTGAATCTCTGGTTAAAGCTTCTCTCAATACATCTACTAACGGACCATTGCCAGATAAAAATACTGAATGTTCTGATTCATCTGCTTTAAGTCGCTCATTCGCGATATTTAGACCCGCAAGAGTTTTCCCGGCCCCAGGAACACCTGTCAAAAAGCAGATTGATTTTTTATGTTGGGTTTTAGAGTCTTCGATAATTGTATTTATTAAATGAGAGGTATTTGATAGGTTAATTGTACCAGCATCACTCCTTGAAATTTCTTTAACACTATGACCTTTATATAAGGCTTGAGCAGCCTCAATAATCGTTGGTGTCGGCTTATAAACGCTATTTTCCCAATTATGAATATCTAAGCTTTCTGTAGTTTTTGCTTGGTCTAAAATTTGAAGCAATATCTCTTTGAAATTTTCTTTATTACATAAAATGCAAGTGGTCAGGTTCAATGAATCATTAATATTAGAGGGTTTACTTGGAGCATTTGTAGCAATAAGAATGGGGACAATCGTTTTATTATGGCTGCCTTCATGAAAATTCTGTAAGTCGAGGCAATAGTCGATTGTTTGATTTTGAGCATAGTTTGAATAATTTCTGTCGCCTACTTTGAACTCAATTACACAGATCAAATTATTAATAATTAAAATGTTATCTACTCGTTTGCCCATTCTGGGGATAGAAAACTCGAAATATAAATGTCCACAAACATCTTTAAGCGCTTGTTGTAGAAATTCAATTTGTTCTAGCCAAGCATTTTTCTGCAAATCTTCTAAATCATGTTGATGATGGCGTGCCAGTTGTCCAAAAATTGTATTTTTATTTTCGTTTAAAAAAGAATCTATCGAACTTTGATAATAACTTGTATTCATTGTGAGTTTTTAAATTTTAAAAATTTTAAATTGAACAATATCTTAGCATCAAAAATAATCAATTACTTAAAATGTTATGACTTCTACTCTAAGTCACAATATGTACTTTACAAACCAAGCACTTGCTTGGTAGTGTATAGGCATTCAAAAATAATACATGAATGGATTTTATTAAAATGGCTTACCAATCAATTTTCAGGGCAGATGCATTTGCTGACCAAGTGATTGTCGTGACAGGCGGAGGTTCTGGTATTGGTCGTTGTACCGCACACGAATTGGCTTCTTTGGGCGCTCAGGTGGTGATCACTGGCCGCAAAATTGAAAAGTTAGAAAAAGTCAGCCAAGAAATTTTAGAAGATGGTGGCAAAGCCCATTTTATCGTCTGCGATAACCGTGATGAAGAACAAGTCAAAAATATGATTGCTGAAGTGATTGAAAAATTTGGCAAGCTAGATGGTTTGGTCAATAACGCAGGTGGGCAATTTCCATCTGCACTTGAAAGTATTTCTGCCAATGGCTTTGATGCGGTAGTGCGTAATAACTTGCATTCAACTTTTTACCTGATGCGTGAAGCCTATAACCAATGGATGGCAAAACACGGCGGTAGTATTGTCAATATGGCTGCTGATATGTGGGGCGGCATGCCAGGTATGGGACATTCTGGTGCAGCACGTTCAGGTGTGGATAACCTAACCAAAACCGCTTCAGTCGAGTGGGGACGTTCAGGCGTTCGGGTTAATTGTGTCGCGCCGGGTTGGATTATTTCTTCTGGTATGGATAACTACAGTGGTGACTTTGCCAAATTTATTATTCCAAGTTTGGCAGGTAATGTGCCCTTAAAACGAATGGGTACTGAGTCGGAAATTTCTTCAGCGATTTGTTATTTACTCTCTGAGGCTGCTGCATTTATTTCAGGTGTGACCTTAAGAGTTGATGGTGCAGCTTCACAAGGAACACGGATGTATCCGTTAGCAGATGCAACCAATAGCCAGTCTTTTAATGGCTTCCATCGTGCATTTATTCCTGATGTACTCAAAGATCAGATTGAAAAAGCAGAGCAACAATCTGCCCAAGCGCAAGATGCAAACAAGGATTAAACCATGACGATTCTTCAATCTGAAATTGTAGTTGGTAGTGAACAATACCAACAAAACAGAGACGCTCTATTAAACCAAATTGCAGAAGTGCGTGCCGTACAGCAAAAGGGCATTGATAAGTCATACGCCGCAAAACCAAAGTTTGACAAGAAAGGTAAAATTCTTCCACACGAACGTGTACGCTTACTTCTCGATGCTGATTCACCTTTTGTGGAGTTATGCGGTCTCGTTGGCTACAACATGCATGATGATAAAGATGGCTCTGAAGCGGGTGGAGGTATTATTGCAGGAATTGGTTTTGTCAGTGGCGTTCGTGCTTTGGTCACTGCCAGTAATAGCGCAATCAAAGGCGGCACCATGTCACCTATGGGTGTACAAAAAACCTTACGTTTGCAAAAGATTGCGCTTGAACAAAAATTACCGATTGTGACATTGACCGAAAGTGGCGGCGCAAATTTAAATTATGCAGCCGAAGTATTTACTTATGGCGGTATGACTTTTGCCAATCAGGCACGAATGTCTGCGGCAGGGATTCCACAGATTTCGGTGGTACATGGTAATGCCACCGCAGGTGGTGCGTATCAACCAGGTCTATCTGACTATGTGATTGCCGTGCGTAAGCAAACGGAAATGTTATTGGCTGGTCCCCCATTATTGTTAGCAGCAACAGGTGAAGTGGCAACGGCTGAGGAACTCGGTGGTGCTGAAATGCATACTCAGGTTTCTGGTGTAGCTGAATATTTAGCTGAAAATGATGCTGATGGCATTCGTATTGCTCGTGAAATTTTTGAGCATTTGAACTGGAAAGAACAAACCAAAAGTCTCGATCAGGATTATAAAGAACCTCGTTACTCAGCCGAGGAATTGTTAGGCATTATTCCGCAAGATCCGAAGCAACCTTTGGATATGAAAGAAATTGTGGCGCGGATTATTGATGATTCAGACTTTTTAGAATTTAAACAAGAATATGATGCGCTTACTGTTTGCGGCTGGGCAAAAATGGGTGGGGTACATATTGGAATTATCACCAATAATGGCCCCATCACACAACAAGGTGCGGTCAAAGCAGCACAGTTTATTCATCTCTGTGAACAAACCCAACGTCCACTTTTATTCTTGCATAACACCACAGGTTTTATGGTCGGAACGGATGCTGAACAAAACGGCATTATTAAACATGGTTCTAAGCTGATCCAAGCGGTTGCCAACGCGACTGTACCTAAAATCTCGATCATTGTTGCTGGTTCTTATGGAGCAGGTAACTATGCCATGTGTGGACGTAGTTTATCGCCAAACTTTATTTTTGCTTGGCCAAATTCACATGTGGCGGTGATGGGTTCAGCTCAAGCTGGAAAAGTGTTGCGTATCGTGGCTGAAGGTAAACAGAAAGCTTCAGGTATGGAGCCGAATCCACAAATGTTGGATTTTCTAGAACAAAGTACCTCAATGAAACTGGAACAGCAATCGACCGCTTTATTTAATACAGCGATGTTACATGATGATGGCATTATCGATCCTAGAGATACACGTAAAGTATTGATCTTCTTGCTACAGACCATTTATGAAGCACAGCAACGCGAGTTAAATCCAACGCGTTTTGGTGTGTCTAGATTTTAATTTTTAATACCCGCATCCTAGCCTTCTCCCTGAGGGAGAGGGGAAAAACAATTTTTAAGGAAAAAAATAATGAAATTTACCGCAGAGCATGAAGCATTACGCCGTACCGCACGTCAGTTTGTAGAAAACGAACTTAATCCGTTTATTCCAGAATGGGAAGCAGCGGGACGTTTTCCGATCCATGACGTCTTTAAGAAAATGGCAGATTTAGGTTTGCTTGGTATTTGTAAGCCCGAAGAAAATGGCGGCTTGGGTTTAGATTATTCGTATAACCTTGTGGTGGCAGAAGAATTAGGACGTGCGGCCTGTGGTGGTGTGCCATTGGCGATTGGTGTGCAAACTGATATGGCAACACCCGCACTTGCTCGTTTTGGTAGTAAAGAACTGAGAGAAGAGTTTCTGAATCCTGCGATTCGTGGTGAATATGTGGCTTCGATTGCAGTTTCAGAAGTGCATGCAGGTTCAGATGTTGCAGCGGTTAAAACCACCGCAAAAAAAGATGGTGATGATTATGTGATTAATGGCAGCAAAATGTGGATTACTAATTCACTGCAAGCGGACTTCTTCTGCTTACTTGCCAATACTTCTGACGACAAACCGCATGTTAATAAATCAATGATTATTGTTCCCGCGAAGACTGCAGGCATTAGTTTCTCAGAACCACTGAATAAGCTAGGAATGCGCTCCACCACAACGGCTCAAGTTTATTTCGATAACGTTCGTGTACCACAGCGCAATCTGGTGGGTGCTGAGGGTATGGGCTTCATGATGCAAATGATGCAGTTCCAAGAAGAACGTATGTGGGCATGTGCCAATGCAGTAGGCGGTTTAGAAAAAGTCATTCAACAAACGATTGATTACGCTAAAGAACGTACTACTTTTGGTCAACCCTTGATTAATAATCAATATGTACATTTCCGCTTCGCCGAGTTAATGACTGAAGTTGAAGCATTAAAGGCGCTGACTTATCAAGCTTGTGAACAGCATATTGCTGGGGAAAATGTCACGATGTTAGCTTCAATGGCGAAACTCAAGTCGGGACGTCTCACTCGTGAAGTCGCTGATACCTGTCTGCAATATTGGGGCGGCAATGGCTTTATGTGGGATAACCCTGCTTCTCAACTTTATCGTGATGGTCGCCTTGGTTCAATTGGTGGTGGAGCCGATGAAATTATGCTCGGAATTATTTGCAAGTTGATGGATATTCTGCCGAAGAAACAGAAAAACTAGCTACGTTGCTCTTGCAGCGTTAAAAATTGGCTCTAAATGCTCAAATATGAGCAAGGAAATAGCGAAATATATTTCGTCCTTGCGCAAGATATTCTGCGCTTTTTCGCCAATTTTATGCCTTGCAATAGTTGCCTCGCCATACGTTTTTCTTATTGGATTTAGGACTTATAAAAATGCTAAATAATTTACAAGTGGATGAAAATCTCCAACTTGAACAACAGGGCAGTATTTTAACGATGTGGCTTAATCGACCTGAAAGTCGCAATGCCATGAGTCTCAATATGGTCAATGCGATTCAACAGGTCTTTACCCAAATAGCAGATGATGTATCGATTCGTGCTGTGATTTTACGTGGTAAAGGCGGACATTTCTGTGCAGGCGGTGACATTAAAGATATGGCAGCACTCCGTGTAGAGGCGGCGAATGTGGGTAGCTTACAGCCATATGTTGATTTTAACCGTCGTTTCGGTGCCATGATTGAACAAGTTGATCAAGCGCCACAAACCGTGGTTGCGGTATTAGAAGGTGCCGTCTTAGGTGGAGGTTTTGGCTTGGCTTGTGTTTCTGATGTCGCGATTAGTCGCGATACGGCACAGTTTGGTTTACCTGAAACAGGCTTAGGTGTTTTGCCAGCGCAAATTGCACCTTTTGTAGTGAAACGCATTGGACTAACACAAGCGCGTCGTTTGGCATTGTTAGGTTCTCGTTTCAATGGTGAGACTGCTCAGAAGTTAGGTGTAGTACATGATGTAGTACATGATGAAAATGAGCTTGAGCAGCTACTGAGCGATACAGTTCAACAAATCAAACGTGCTGCACCATTGGCCTCTCGCAATACTAAAGCTTTATTACATCGTACTTTGAATGAACCTTTAGATTCTCTACTCGATGATGCTGCACAGCAATTTGCGCAAGCTGTCGGTGGAGTAGAAGGTCAAGAAGGTACGATGGCATTTATTCAAAAACGTTTACCAACTTGGACTGAGCAATGATGAAATTTTCAAAAGTTTTAGTCGCAAATCGTGGTGAAATCGCAGTTCGAGTGATGCAAACAGCGAAAGCGATGGGCTATCAGACAGTTGCTGTATATTCAGATGCAGATGCCAATGCTCGCCATGTTCAAGTGGCTGATGAAGCTGTATATATTGGTGCATCTAAAGTCTCTGAGTCTTATTTGTCGATCACCAATATTATCGAAGCCTGCAAAAAGACAGGTGCGGATGCTGTTCATCCTGGTTATGGATTTTTATCTGAAAATACCGATTTCGCCCAAGCTTGTAATGATCATGGAATCACTTTTATTGGTCCAAATGCCGCTGCGATTCATTTGATGGGTAGTAAGCGTTTGTCAAAAATTGCCATGATTGAGGCGGGTGTACCTTGTGTACCGGGTTATGAAGGTGATCGACAAGATATCGAATATTTAGCAGAACAAGCAGAAAAAATTGGTTTTCCATTGATGGTGAAGGCATCTGCTGGTGGTGGTGGGCGTGGTATGCGCTTGGTTCACCAGTCTGCTGATTTACTCGAAGCTTTAAAAACAGCGCGTTCAGAAGCCGAAAATGCATTCGGTTCAGGTGAACTCATTATTGAAAAAGCAGTGATCGCACCCCGTCATGTGGAAATTCAAGTGTTTGGTGATAAGCATGGCAATTACGTTTATTTATTTGAACGAGATTGTTCAATTCAACGCCGTCATCAGAAAGTAGTCGAAGAAGCACCTTGTCCGGTGATGACACCTGAATTACGTCAACAAATGGGCGAGGCTGCTGTTGCTGCCGCCAAAGCTTGCGACTATATCGGTGCAGGTACGGTTGAATTCTTACTTGATCACTCAGATGAGTTTTATTTCCTTGAAATGAATACCCGTTTACAGGTTGAGCATCCAGTAACAGAAATGATCACGGGCCTCGATTTAGTTGAATGGCAACTCCGTGTCGCAAATGGTGAAACTTTACCTCTACAGCAGCATGAACTCACTTTAAATGGACATGCAATTGAGGTGCGTTTATATGCAGAAGATCCACGTCAGGATTTCTTGCCTCAAACTGGAAAAGTACTCAGTTGGAAACCTGCAGGCTCTGACGGAATGTTACCAAATGTTCGGATTGATCATGGTATGTTAGAACAGGGTGAAATTAGCCCGTTTTATGATCCAATGGTGGCGAAGATAATTGCTTATGGTAAAACTCGTCAGGATGCGATTCGTCTGTTAGCGCGTGCAGTAAATGATTGTGTGCTACTGGGTGTGAACAGTAATAAACAGTTTTTGGTGAATTTATTACGTCATCCAATTGTCGTGGCAGGTGATACCAATACCGCATTTATTCAACAACATTTTCAGGATGATGTCAGCCTTCATCAACAGGCACCAAGTTTGGAAAACCTTGCGGTTGCTGCAGCAGTGTTCACTCAACTGAACCAAGCGAAAGTTTCATGGCAAACGGGTATTTCTGTGCCTTTCCCATTAAAACTGAAATGTGCTGATCAACAACTATTACTTCATGTCCAAACAGATCACGATCAACTGATCGCTATGCTATGTGATCAGCAAGTCAAGATTAAAATTCTAGCGATTCAAGATACACAGATCATTTATGATGTAGATGGTATACGCCGTAAATTGAATTATGTACTTGACCAAAATCAACTTTATTTAGATACGGCGAATGGCAATCTCATAATTGATAATAGCACTTACGCAGAACCTGAAGCGGTTGAAGTCATTGGTGATGGGAAGATTCGAGCACCAATGGATGGTGCGATTGTAAATCTACTGGTCAATGCTGGAGATACCGTTACCAAAGGGCAAACTTTGTTGATTTTGGAAGCGATGAAAATCCAGCAACAAATTAAATCTGATGTGGATGGTGTCGTTGATGAGCTGATTGGTCAAGTTGGTCAACAAGTGAAAAAACGACAATTGTTATTAAATGTCACAGTTGCATAAAACGTATGAATTAAAAAGCTAGGCTAGACCTAGCTTTTTAATAATTTTTCTACAGTATTGAGTGAGCTTCTCGAATTTCCTTTTAATTCTTGTGTTGCAAACTCTGCCAAAGCTTGTTCATGTGCCAATAAATATTGCAGAAAGGTTTGAGTCTGAGCATCAGCGTGTTGATTCATTCTCTCAAATGTTTCCATAAAAGGTTTGGTACCTTGTTTAAGCAAATGCATCGCAACTTTCCACGGAAGCTTTGCCATCGCAATCCCTGATGCTTTGGCTTGTAATTTAATATGTGATCGAATCTTTGCGGTATGACCATTTTGAATCAGAAAATTTTGTAACTTATGTAAAGTTTGAGTTTCTAATTGAGCCAAGACATTCCATTTATATTGTTGTTCAGCCGAGCGGGTATGCTTTGCTGCATTAAGAAAAATTATTTCACCTAAGATTTCAGATTCAAGTGCAGTATTTAAGTCCTGTTGCAGTTTTGGGTAATTCATTCCATTGATTTCCAAAAATAAAGAAGCGTTCTTTTACAACAGTATAGGTGAAAAAATTAGATGCTGAAATAGTCGCCATCTGTATATCAGATGGCATCAAAATCAAGGAAACAGATTCGATCGCAAGCTTTCAAGGCGTTGTTGATATTGCTTTTGCCACTCAGTTTCGGAAAGTTGAGACTTGAGCGGTTGCATTTCTTGTTGTAGTTGTTTGAGTGCCAGTTGATATTGATCCACTTTCTGCTGCTGCTGTTGTTCACGTTGTTGCTTAAATTGCAGGTCTAATTGCTCTTGTTGTGTGAGATAGCGTTGTTGTAACTCTTGTTTTAGACGTTGAGTTTCAGCAGTTGGTTGTTTCTCATCAAGTAGCTGAACCGCTTGTTCATAACGAGCAAAATTATCCTCTTGCTCCATTAATCGAGGATATTCTTGTTGAAGCGTTTCTAATGCAGCTAATCGTTGTTCAGGGTTCAATTGCGTATTCTGTTTAAGTTCCGCATAAGCAAAACGATAATCTGCATATTCACGTTCTTGTCCAAAACCTAAAGCAGCTTCGTCTTTGCCTAGCATCTGTTCTCTAAGTTTCCAAATTGCATCAAAGCGTTCTTTGGGGGATAGCGCCGTTGATAATACTGTACTTTGCATTTGCTGTTCATATTGCGGCATACGCTTCAATAAATTTTGCACAGTTTGAGCGAATTTTTGATCAGGATAGGCATTAAGTGCTTTTGTTAATGCAGCATTGCAGCCATCTAAATGGCAACTGGCTCGGTATTGATTTAAAAACTGGTTAATATTGCCTGGATTTTTTTGTAAAGCCTGTAACTGTGCCTGTAATGATTGTTGCAATATCTCATCCTTACTTTTGTTTTGCATATCATTTGAATTAGACACAGTGTGATTGGAGGACTGTTCATTTTTGGTTTGTTGCGTAGCAGCGGAAGAGGTGGTGCTCTTCCAAACTGCAAACGCAATTAAGACCAATAGAACAATAAGGCATGTGATCCATAGTCTTTTATTCATAATACTTCCTACTTAGGGACCGTAGTTAAAATGTCCCATCACAGGGAAGTGATCTGATAAATCCCAAGTCATATAAAGCGGATCTGCGGTAGAACGTAAAATACGAACGTCATTGCGAGATTGAATAGGCTGACGATGTGTATTTGAAGAAACGACATAATCTAAATATTCAACCGTTGTTCCACCCGAACCAGCTGCGCCAGCTAGTTTGTTGACACGTGGGTCAAAAGTTGAAGCAGTGTAACCAGTACTGATTGGTGCAGTTGCATTAAGATTGGTCAGCATATCTTGATAATCTTGCGGCCATAAGAATTTATTTACATTAAAGTCACCACCCATTAATACCGCATCGAAGCTAGGAATATTTTGCTGATTAATTAATTGACGGATTTGTTTAAATTGGACTTGTCGTAATGCACGTGCTTCATCTGTATCGAAGGAAGCCGTGTGGGTGGATGTTACGTGATAAGCTTTTCCATTTTTGATGATCTCAGCATAAATTACACCTTTGTCAGCAAAACAATCTGTTCCTGTACAATCTGGATAAATCATTTCAGCTGTTTTTACGATTGGATATCGACTTAAAACAAGGACACCACTGTCATATAAGTTATAGCCTGAACCAACTGGAACATGGGTTTGATATGGATATTGTTGGGCTAGTTGATTCAGCATACTAGTCCGTGATGATGAAAATGCTTCTTGAAGCAAAATG
>NZ_JADKPY010000082.1:0-2592 GCF_015351505.1 Acinetobacter sp. SK-43 | reverse complement strand
AGCAAAATGACATCATATCCATTTAAATGATTTGGTAACTCTGCTAGGCGTTCGCTAATTTTGCTTGCAACCATAGGCAATGCATAAATATTATATGACAGTACTTTTAATTCATCTGCGCTATTGGATACAGGTTCTTGCACTGTGTTTTGGTGAATTGTGTAGTGGAAATCATCATACCCACCCGTATATTCAGCTTTGACCGCAGCCTGAGCAGATAAGCCTGCATAAGTTGTATTAATTCGATGAATTGCACGATCAGAATACCATGGCGATGTCGTGGTTGCTGTTTGGATACCATGCTTAATCGTACTACCTGTCCAAGTTCCTGTCATGGTTTGTTTGAGCGTTACTTGTGAATTTCCACTCGTTACAACAGTGTCAAAATTATAGGTTTTACCTGATTTTATGCCTGAGTATCGATTCATTCGCAGCACGCGTTTAGTCTCATAGGGTGCGATTTGAGTCGCTTCCTGAGCCCACTCATTTCCAGCTTGTAAAATATGCGTTCCAGTTTGAGTGATTTGTACAGATACCGTTTGAGGTGTTGTATTCGTGACAAATACATAAGAATCAGCATATGCATTTTGTGCAGATACGCCACCTGCTAAAAGCATAACCCCAGCGGCAAATTTAAAGCTGTCCAGCTTCATCGTTCTTCTCCGTTAAATTTAATTATTTGTGAACAAACTCCTTTTCATAATCATTTAAATTTTCGTTTTTGAATATTTTTTGGGTTATGATTTGTTCAAAAATAATCATAATTGAAAAATATTTATAATTCATTTAATTTTTTTTACCATTCATCTGAATTTGTATGATTTATCTTGTTGTTTAAGCATATTAAAAACTGGATAAGTAGGGTTTGTTCTGAATAGTTGGGTTATTTGCAATACTTCAAAAAAGAAAATTATAGAATGTGGATTTTCGAAATTAAAAAAGCTCTGATAAATTGATCATTCATCAGAGCTTAATTTATGCGTTATGAATTATGCTTGATCAGCTTCTATGATTGCTGCGCTTGCTTGCTTAAGGCTATATAACAATTGACCAAGTAATACGTCTTTGTTGCTTAAAGTCACCATAACCATTGGGTGGTGAGGGGCAGGGATTGAGGTCAGGATCGCCTTACCATTTTCTGCATCTAAAGTAATACTTTGACAGCCAGTAAGTTGAATCTCTTTTAAAAAGGCACTCACCATAGCCAGAATAGAACTACTCACCGCAGCAAGCTTAGTACTATTATATGGATTCTTCTTGTAAACTGATGCCAATTCAAAACCATCTGTAGAGCAGAGCATAATATAATCAATGCCACGAATATTCATCAATATGTCATTGGCTTGAGCTTTAGCCAAATGGATCAACTCCTTTGGCGCTGTACGTTGTTGACTTGGAATGCTGAACATAATTCTTCTCTTTCAAAATGATTAATTCGTTGCTCTCAGATTGACTTCTAATGCTGCAATCAGTGATTCAATCATCAGCAGAATGTGTTCTTGTTTTCGGGCATCAATAAAAAACAGAGGATATTGATACTCATTTTGAATTAACCAATCTCGATAAATTGAAATCGGTTGCCCTTTATTTTCATCAACATGCGTGATGCCGATCGAAATATTTTGTGTATAGTCTTTAAAAGTATCTAAATAGCCTTCTAACTCCTCTAGAGGAACTTTACTATTATGATCAACCAAAATAATCACACCCAAAGCACCTTGGCAAATAACTGGCCAAATGAAATCGAATCGTGCTTGTCCAGGTGTTCCATAAAGTCCAATTTTAACACCGTCATCTAAAGTAATTTCACCATAATCAATGCCAACAGTTGTTTGCATTTTATTATGTGCCTGACTGTCTGTATTAAATGCTTCGGTTGCAAGCACAGGAATTTCGGAGAGTGATTTAATCGCTTCAGTTTTACCTGCACCCATGCTTCCTGCAAATACAATTTTATATTGTTGAAGAATCATAGAATTCCTTATAGCCCAAATCGGCGTCGGATTTTGCCGAAAAACTTATTTAAAAAGCCTTGTTGTTCATTAGAGGCTTTGGTTTCCTCTAATTTTAAATAATGACTTTCTGACGCTGGGATAACTCCGCCATTATTTGAAATAATGCATGCGGAAATAAATTGTTGAACCGTTTGAATAGGGAGTTTGAGTTGCGTAGCAACCTGTGAAAGTTGTGCTCCTTGTATAAAACATGCTGAAAGTAAAAGTGCAATTTTTCGATCTCTGCTTTGATGTGGTTGAGGCCAATACTCAATTTTGTAATATTCGTTTTCTTTAGGCGATAGCTTTTGAAATTCATAAGAATGCCAAAAAAGATTCCATAACCAGTCTTGTAAGTCATATTCGACTTTACGAGAAACCTTAGTAAAATCAGATGTAGTAGCAAATTTATAGTTAAAACTATGATTTGTTTGTGTATTTAGTCGAGTTGGCTCTAACCATGCAATTTGGCTACGTGTATCAATGATGGCTAAAGTGCCATGATCATCAAAGATGTGTAATCTTGCATTTTCTGGATTAAACATTTCAGCAAGAAATTTTTCATTTATTGCATCATGTTCTATCTTCAATTCATTTG
>NZ_JADKPY010000081.1:0-48603 GCF_015351505.1 Acinetobacter sp. SK-43 | reverse complement strand
TTCATTTGTGGTTTGTTGCGGTTGGTGACTAGCCAAATAACTTAATAATCGATGTTGAATCCAGTTCTTTAGTGCATCCCCTTGCTGAAATGGCAGATAAAGTGTGTTGTTTTCTTCTATCGTTGATGAATCGTGATGTCCTTTAGATACTTTTAAGCAGGGTAATTGTTTTTCTTTAATAATTCGTTGGATACCTTCAGTATCAAAAAAATTTTCATTTATTAGTAGCAAGTCTATATTTGGATCGGCGATGTTTATCCAATTAATGCCAAATTCATTCGGTATTGTTTTTCTAAGTTCTATTTTTAATTCGTCTGAAACTTTTAAACTTATACCTGAAATTGCGATATTAATGCAATGTCCATTCATAGTATCACTTTAATGTTTTATAAAAAATTGGACTGCACAAAATTAGTCATAATTAATGACTAATAATAGACCTCTCATATATTTTTATATATTAATGAAATATAAAAATATACAAGAAGTCTAGTATATAATGTAACTAGATAATACTAATTAAGCAAAATCTAATTCTTTTTCAAACGTTTTAAGTTCGTGACGAGCCATAGCAAGGTTTGACTTGCTGCGGTCTAAAACAAGATAAAGGAACAAATTGCCATTGCTTTCTAGAGGACGAATAAGGTGATAAGCCTTACCTAAAGTAATCAAAATATCTTCGATATCATCGTTAAGTTTCAATGAGTTAGCTACACGACGCTTTGCGCGGATTACTTCTGTATTACCAGCTGCTGCTAGTTCTAAATCAATTGATCCCCCACCTTGAGTTGCTAGTGCTAAACCGCTTTCTGTATCTACTAACGCTGCTGCAACGAACCCATCAATATTTGTTAAGCTTTCTAGTGAAATTTTAGCCATGATATTATCTCTACTAATACATCTTGTTTATGAGTTTATATTCCCTACTTTTGTTTTAGATTATTCTTCAAAAGCAGTTAATATCATTATAGGAATCTATATAACTAAATCAATTGGGCTTTAAAATAATTTAATTCACAAGATGGCTGTAAATTGACAATTTTTGTCAAGCTATCAAAATAAAATAATAATTGAGGATTATATTTTAATTTTATTGTGAGTTGTTTCACATAAATAAATGTATTTAAGTAAGTTTTTTGATTGTAAATAAATGTAAATAGAATATTAGTTAGACAAGCTTAAAGATTTTTTAAGAAAAATAAGTATGCTTATAAAGTATTGATTCGGCAGGTAATAAATACCTGCTGAATCTTTCTGACGTGTTTAGTTGATCATTAATTGGCTGTATGAACAATACATAAATAGCAAAATGACCAATGCAACAAATGGTGAAACAATGTACGCCCATTTTGGCGAGTCAATCATGTTTGTTTCATTTTCTTCAGTAATGTCATTATGATGCGGTTGTGCTTGATTTACCATTTGATTGAACTCCTGCATGGTTGCTTCTAATGAAATATCTGTTTGCTCAACTGGTTTTGAGCCAATTAACTCATTTAATTGAGCACTTGACCAAACCCAATCATCTGCCTGGCCAGAAAGATGTTCGATTTGTCCTAATAACAATTCTGACATCCCAATTTGACCAAAATGACCTGTTTGATCGAGTTGATTTAATTCATTGAGTTGAAGAACAAGAATCTCTGAAATACTTGTTTCTAAGTCATTGGGAGCTAGTGCTGACTGATTATGTTGTGAGGTCGTAAGGTGCCTAGCAATTTCTTGTATATACAAAGGATCCGCAGTTTGGATTTCTTGATATAGTTTCTTAGCGTTTTGCTTCCAGAGACTGATTAGGCGAGCAAGTGCAAGAGCATTGATCTCCTGAATGAAGACAGCCTTTTCTTTTACCGAATACTGATTTAAGAGTTGAGGTTTTTGAATTTTTATTTGTTCAGCAAAATATTGGACTAGGTCAAACGCCATATTCGATTTCCTTTTATTTTAATCTAAAATTCTAAGGGACGGTTTTTTCTTACTTGGTTCAGCAACTTCTATTGATGGAGCTGTTTCAGCAATATTGTTTGTTTCTACAGCATCATATTCGCTTGGGTCAAAGAATAACCCCTGACCATTTTCTCTCGCATAGATGCCCAAGACAGCTTGAATGGGAACGTAAATGTCTTTTGCTACACCACCAAAACGCGCTGAGAAAGTAATTGCCTCATTACTCATATGTAATTGATGAATAGCATGTGGCGCCAAATTCAAAACAATTTGGCCATCTTTCACAAATTGTAAGGGTACTTCGGTATGTGGTTGGGTTGCGTCTACGAGTAGATATGGTGTGAGTTGGTTATCACAGATCCATTCATAAATTGCGCGTGCAAGATAGGGGCGTGTAGGGCTGAAATTCAATTGCTCTGACATAACTTATAAGCTTATTAAATCGTTGAAATTAACTCATTGTAGCTGTTTTTTTCTTGTGCTGTCATTGATTTGATAAATGCTGGTCTGTTGAAAACGCGGTGACAGTAAAGAAAAATAGGGCGGCAGTGCTGTTGGGGTAACTCAACCCCCATGTTTTTAAGTCGTAAAAAAATAGGGGCTAAGATACAGTCCAAAATCGAAAATGTTTCGGACATAAAAAAAGGGAAATGTTGAAATAAAGGAGTTAGCGAAATAAGCGTATCTCTTAGCTCTTTTTGTGCTTTTTGCTTAACTTCTAAATTTAATGTGTCTGCGTGCTTTAGCATGTGATCAGCAAGTTTGAACCAGTCTTGTTCGAAACGCCATATATATTGACGTTGTTCGGCTCTTGACATCGGTGCGTCAGCATACAGCTTATTTTGACGATATCGATCATCTAGATATTCTGAAATTACGGTAGCTGAAAATAGTTTTAGATTTTGTTCAATCAGCATGGGTAATTGATTGTAGGGATTAAGATCAGCGAGATCTTCATCTTCATGATCTGTGATAATTAGATGATATTTGATTTGCTTTTCAGCTAATAAGAAACGAATCCAATGTGAGCGGAAATCATCTGCATGACTATACAACGTAATGCCTTGAACAGGCGTATTTTCAACCGATGACATATCACAAAACTAATTATATAAACGTTTTAGCATACTAAAAAAATCATACAAAAGCATCTTTGAATTCTTTTGTTTAATCTAAAATAAAAAACCTCGGAAAAATCCGAGGTTTTTGTCCAATTCGTAAAACGATTAACGTTTAGAGAATTGAGGACGTTTACGAGCTTTACGTAAACCAAGTTTCTTACGTTCAACTTCACGAGCATCACGAGTAACGAAGCCAGCTTGACGAAGAGCAGGTTTTAAAGTTTCGTCAGCAGCGATCAATGCACGAGTAATACCGTGACGGATAGCGCCAGCTTGACCACCAATACCACCACCTTTAACAGTGATGTAAAGGTCATATTTTTCAGTTACTTCTAAAAGCTCTAAAGGCTGACGCACAACCATACGAGCAGTTTCACGACCGAAATATTGCTCTAAAGTACGATTGTTGATTACGAGTTTACCTGTACCAGCTGATAAGAAAACACGTGCAGTTGCGGTCTTACGGCGACCTGTACCATAGTTTGTAGCCATGTGCTGTATCCCTTAGATGTCCAAAACTTGTGGCTGTTGAGCTGTGTGAGGATGCTCAGCACCAGCATACACTTTCATTTTCTTGATCATAGCATAACCAAGAGGACCTTTTGGCAACATACCTTTTACAGCGCGTTGGAAAATTTCTTCTGGTTTGTGAGCAACTAACTTTTCGAAGTTAGTTTCACGGATACCACCAGGGAAACCAGTGTGGCGATAATATTTTTTATCTAGAGACTTGTTACCAGTTACTTGAACTTGTTCAGCATTGATAACAACGATGTAATCACCAGTGTCAACGTGAGGAGTATAAGAAGTTTTGTGCTTACCGCGTAAACGACGAGCGATTTCAGTCGCAAGGCGACCTAAAGTTTTGCCAGAAGCATCAACAACGTACCAGTCGTGTTGAACTTCAGCTGGCTTAGCGCTGAGAGTTTTCATTAACCACTACCTATTATAGTTGGTTTGAGCAAGGAATCGCCCAAACAAAAGGAGACCGAATTCTACATGAATTAATTGATCATCACAACAATAATCCTTTGGAAATGTCATATTTTGTGAATATTCGACCAGTTTTGTAATGTTCTTAAAATTAAGTGTCAGAAACGAATTTTAGCTTGTTAGGGACTCAAAACTACCCTATTATTTTTATACCAAATATTTAAAAAATAGAAGTACTTATATGTTTTTTGGGGGAATTTGATGGACTCGTCGTTTTTTTTAAAAATTGCCATAGCTGTCTTGCTTTTACAGTTAAGCATAACCCAAACACATGCTCGGAAGCTCTATAAATGGGTGGATAAAAATAGTATTACAAATTATTCAGAATTTCAGCCGAAGGAAGGATCGACACGCAAACTTGAGGTTTTGGAAAGCCGTGGTAACGAACATGTTGATCCGATGATGGCTGTCACAGCTGAAATGAAACCTATCGAAATTCCAGTTGATCCGATGAATCTTCAAGGAACATCGAGTTCAGCTGCTGCAACTCAAACAGTGAAACCTTCGACTCAAACTGTTGTGAAACAAGGAGTGCTTGCTGCTCAGCCTTATACAACTCCAATGAGCAGCACAGTTGTATCAAATGTAATTCAGAAGAAAGAATCACAGACTGAGCTTGTTCAACAAACTAGCGATAAAAAAGAAACTCCGATTAATCCTGTGGCTGATAAAGCTGCAAGTACTGTAGTTGTGACTGAGAAAACTGCGAATACAACGATCACTATTGAGAAAAAGGAAAAGCCACAAGCAATCGTGGTTACTCAACCTGAGAAAAAAGATAAGCCTAAAATTAATCCATGGACGAGAACACCAACTTTCTCACCTTCTAACTTAGTGCCATCTAATTTGCCAAAAGTAAAAGTGCCTTAAATTTTGCTCAAATTATTTTTGATATTTCACTGAGTACCAAAAATAAAGCAAATGCACTCAATCAAAATTTAATAGCGGTATATAATAGTTAGAATTGAAATCAAGTTAGGTCTGTAAGATGCTGCCGTTATATGTCACGTCAGGTGAGCCAGCTGGCATCGGTCCTGATATTTGTCTTAATTTGGCAAATAGAGAAGATCTGCGTCCCGTTGTCGTTTTAGCTGATATAGATATGTTGAAACAGCGGATAGAACAACTCGGGCTTGAGGTTGAATTAGTTCTATACTCAGGCCAGACTGAACCGAGTTTGAATGGTCAATTATACGTCGAGCATATTGCTCTTGCTAAACCTGTCATTTTAGGCTGTTTAGATGCCGAGAATGCATCTTATGTATTAGAACAACTGCATCGTTCAGCTGATTATGCCTTGTCTGGAAAAAGCGTAGGTGTTGCGACAGCTCCTGTGCAAAAGTCGATTATCAATAATGCAGGAATTGTCTTTAGTGGACATACTGAATATTACCAAGAGTTTGCTCACGTTGATCGTGTTGTGATGATGTTAGCAACTAAAACTTTACGTGTAGCATTGGCGACAACGCATTTACCATTACGTGATGTTCCAGACGCCATTACTCAAGAGCGATTGCATCAAGTCATTGATATTTTGATTCATGATTTAAAAACAAAATTTAAAATTAACCAACCACGTATTTTGGTATGTGGGTTGAATCCTCATGCAGGTGAAGATGGTTATTTAGGACGTGAAGAGATTGATGTGATCAATCCTGTTTTGGAAGAGTATCGTGCTCGAGGTGTCAAAATGAGTCTGAGCTTACCAGCAGATACTTTATTTACCTCTGAAAATTTAAAAGATGCGGATGCAGTTTTAGCCATGTATCACGATCAAGGTTTACCTGTGCTAAAATCACAGGGCTTTGGTGAAGCAGTCAATATTACTTTAGGCTTGCCATTTATTCGAACTTCGGTTGATCATGGTACAGCACTTTCTCTTGCTGGTACTGGGCAAGCAAAAGCGTCTAGCTTGCATGTCGCAGTTGATTTAGCACTTGATCTCGCTCGTGATTGATTAACGAGCCAATTATTCGCATTGGAATTATTATGTATCAAATTAATGCCCTAAACCCTAAAGATGAAGGGCATCAGGCTCGAAAACGTTTTGGTCAAAACTTTTTACATGATCAACGTGTGATTGCCAAAATTGTACGCTCAGTGAATCCTCGTGCGGGCGATAATATAGTTGAAATTGGTCCAGGTTTAGCTGCTTTAACTTCTCCATTGATCGGTGAGTGCGATGCTTTAACCGTAGTCGAACTTGACCGAGATTTGGCAGCAGGTTTACCTGGTCGAGTACCACATCCTGAGCGACTCACTATTGTTGAAGCAGATGCTTTGAAATATGACTTTACCCAATTATTCCAAGAAGGGCGTCCGCTCCGCGTAGTAGGAAACTTGCCGTACAATATTTCAACGCCATTGCTTTTTCATCTCTTAGAGTTTGGCGATAAAGTCAAAGACATGCATTTTATGCTGCAGAAAGAAGTAGTGGATCGTATTACTGCCGAACCAAACACCAAAGAATATGGACGTTTATCTGTAATGATTCAGTATTACTGTAAACCAACGTTCTTATTTGAAGTGCCACCAGGTTCCTTTAACCCACCACCTAAAGTGACTTCAGCCGTGTTTCGTTTGGAGCCTTATGAGACGAAGCCAATTATTGCAAAAAATGAAAAAGCTTTGGCTCGCTTAGTTGGGCACGTCTTTACACAACGTCGTAAAACATTGCGTAATAGTTTGAAAGGTATGTTGGCTGAAGACGGCTTTGAAAAAGCTGGTGTAGATCCGATGGCTCGTCCTGAAACATTAAGTTTGGCTGACTTTGTGGCTTTATCTGACCAAATGGTGTCTTGATGTCTAAACGCTATAACTATGTGATTGGTGATGTGCAGGGTTGTTTTGAAGCATTAAAAGCACTTTTAAAAGAGATCCGTTTCGATCCTGATCAGGATTTTCTTTGGTTCGCTGGTGATTTGGTCGCGCGTGGTGAAAACTCGGTCGGTGTATTACGTTTCGTCAAAAAACTTGCTGATCGTGGTGCTGCTGCTACTGTATTAGGCAATCATGATCTGACCTTGATTGCCTGTGCACGTGGGTTTAAGAAAATCAAAGACAAAGATCGTACTCAAGATGTAATTGATGCAATTGATGGTGATGAACTCATCGATTGGTTGCGTAAACAGCCATTAAGTTTGTCGCCAAATGACACTACGCTTATTACCCATGCTGGGATTCCCCATATTTGGTCAGCTGAAAAAACTGTGGAGCTTGCTCAAGAGGTGCAACACGCTGTCGGACATGAAGATCTGTGCGTTTTGGATGCTTTTCTGCGGGAAATGTATGGAGAGCAACCTGATTTGTGGACTGATGAATTATCGGGTGCTGAGCGTTTACGATGTATTACCAATTATCTGACTCGTATGCGTTTAACGGATATTGATGGACGTTTAGAGTTTAAATTTAAAGATGCTTTAGATGCTCCAATGCCTGAAGGGTTTAAGCCTTGGTTTGAATATGAAAGTTTGGCTGCGAAAACACACCATATCATTTTTGGGCATTGGGCAGCTTTACAGGGAAAAACAATTAATGCCAACATTCAGAATGTAGATGGTGGTTGTGTGTGGGGGCAGCAGTTGCTTGCATATCGTTTAGAAGATCAGAAGATCTTTGCGATAGATAATCCAATACAATAGTTTTTCTATGTTTTATAAAATGCCCAGTATTTCTCCGATATTGGGCATTTGTTGTTATGGCTTGTCAAAAAACTGTCACATCCTGATCATTAAAGTGTCAAAAAATATTTATAAGCTTTAAAGCATGAAAATAATGACACAAATGGATGGCGATATGCAAAGTACATACGCGACATCTCTTTTAGAGCAAGAACAGTTTCCTGAAAGTTTTAAGTTTTACTTTAAAAGGAAGCAACTTAAAAACAAACAAGATGAATTGTCTGAACTTCGAGATTTAGTTCGCCCACGTTTAAGAATCGCAATCGTTACTGAAACTTGGCCACCAGAAATTAATGGTGTCGCGATCTCGATGATGCAATTGTGTCAAGGATTACAAAGATTAGGGCATAAAATTTTATTGGTACGCCCGATCCAAAAAGAAGTATGTACAGAATTTCACCCTGATCAAGAGTGCTTAGTGCTGTCACAACCTGTACCTAAATACCCAAGTGTTCAGTTCGGTTGGCCACAATATCTTAAAGTTTCCAAAGCTTTTGAAAATTTCGCGCCAGATGTTGTGCATATCGTGACAGAGGGGCCATTAGGTTTAACAGCCTTACAAGCTGCGAAAAGTAAAAAAATTGCAGTCTCAAGTGGATTTCATTCAGCTTTCCATGATTTTAGTCGTTTTTTTG
Source organism: Acinetobacter sp. SK-43 (assembly GCF_015351505.1). NCBI lineage: Bacteria > Pseudomonadati > Pseudomonadota > Gammaproteobacteria > Moraxellales > Moraxellaceae > Acinetobacter > Acinetobacter sp. SK-43. Next base: position 40,227 of record NZ_JADKPY010000081.1, on the reverse strand, counting down.
ATTTGGCTTTTTTAGTCAAACCCATCCAGCGATATCTAACATGGTTTCATAACAGTACTGACGTAACCTGTGTCCCTAGCCAATTTACTGAACAAGCATTACGTGGTTTTGGTGTGACATGTCCGTTGGTCGTGGTTGGTCGTGGAGTGGATGTAGAAAAATTTTCGCCCAAGCATCGCTCTCAAAAACTACGTCAAAGTTGGGGGGCTGATACAGATACTCGCGTGATGCTATATGTGGGTCGTTTATCTCCAGAAAAAGAAGTAGATGTTCTCATTAATAGCTTTCATGCATTACAAGCTCATCAAGGTCACAATATTAAGTTTGTGATCGTTGGAGATGGTCCTGATCGTGTCCGTCTAACAAAATTAGCAAACTCAAAAGATATTATTTTTACTGGCAATTTGAGTGGACATGATCTTGCTGCAGCTTACGCAAGTGCGGACGTTTTTACCTTTGCAAGTCAGGCGGATACCTTTGGTAATGTAGTTTTAGAAGCGATAGCAAGTGGTCTAGCCGTTGTTGCTTATGATTATGTTTGTGCTCATCAGCACGTCAAACATGGTCAGACTGGGTGGCTAACACCTTTGGGTAACACAACTGAATTTGTTGAATTAATCTGTAATTTACCTGCGATAACGCAATTGAGAGCAATGGGGCAACTGGCGAGTGAAAGCGTTCAGTCGAATAGCTGGCAGTATCCCGTACAACAATTAGAACAAGCACTGTATCAGGTCGCAAAGGAGTCTCCCATGACCGTGACCTAAGCAATTCTCATTAAGAGGAGAAAAAATATGAAATTTGAAAATGCAAAAATAAAAATGCTCGATCTCGATTTAAAAGGCTGTGTTTACCTTAACCATCTATCACAGTCACAACGTATTGCACTATTTTTTAAAACGATTAGTCGTTTGGGAGATGGACCATTTTGGTATGTCATGTTGTTGTCTGTTTGGACAATACAGGGTTTGGCATACGGTCTGAATATACTCTATCTCGTTGTGATGGGCTCTATAGGGACACTCATTTATAAATTCTTGAAAAATAAAACGACCCGTCCTCGACCTTATCAAGTGCATCAGGTGATTGTACTAGGTGAGCGACCTTTAGATCATTTTAGCTTTCCTTCGGGGCACACTTTGCACGCAGTGATGGTGACAATCACATTAGGTTATATACAACCACTTTTACTCATTCTGATGTTGCCGTTTACCATACTGGTCGCTTTATCTCGTATGGTGCTTGGTCTGCATTATCCGAGTGATGTGATTGTTGGTGCGATCATTGGTGCATCGGTAGCTAGCACCATTATCTTACTCGCGCCAAGTTTTAACGTGATTTTGTGATGTTTTTGATGGTCATCACTATCTCTTAAAACACATCATTTGTTAAAGTACGTTCAATAATCACATTCTATTAGGTTAACTCATGGGTTTACGTTGGACAGATACGATTGATATTGCGATTGAACTTACTGAAGCACATCCAGATGTGGATCCACAATGGATTCGTTTTACTGATTTACATGCATGGGTTTGCGCATTACCAGACTTTAGTGATGATCCAAATAAGTCGACAGAAGGTTTGCTTGAAGCCATTCAAATGGCTTGGTTAGACGAAGTTCGTTAAAAATTTATCAGAAATCTCAGAACTTTTAGATATTCAAGCTGATTATTAACGATTACATCGGTATAATGCGGCAAATTTTTTTAGTTTACACATAATAGGAGTCAATCATGGCGATTGAACGTACTTTATCTATCGTAAAACCAGATGCAGTTTCTAAAAACCACATCGGTGACATTTTTGCTCGTTTCGAAAAAGCGGGTTTGAAAATCGTTGCGACTAAAATGAAAAACCTTTCTCAAGCTGATGCTGAAGGCTTTTATGCAGAGCACAAAGAACGTGGTTTCTTTGGTGATTTAGTTGCTTTCATGACTTCTGGTCCAGTTGTTGTATCAGTTCTTGAAGGTGAAAATGCAGTTCTTGCTCACCGCGAAATCTTAGGTGCTACAAACCCTAAAGAAGCTGCTCCAGGTACGATTCGTGCTGACTTCGCTGTAAGCATTGATGAAAATGCTGCTCACGGTTCTGACTCAGTAGCTTCTGCTGAGCGTGAAATCGCTTACTTCTTTGCTGATAACGAGATTTGCCCACGCACTCGTTAATCCAAAGTATTCAAGCCAGATAAGTGGTATACTACTTATCTGGTTTTTTGTTTTTTATAGATTGAATTGTGTGGATAATGCACAATATTTTCTAGTGCTGATATCGTTTAGGTAAATATACATGAGTTCTGCAGTGGTCGTTTCATCAGAAAATTTGGATGAAAAACAACAGTCTGTTTCTACATCTGTCGTCCAAGCTGCCGATAAAAAAGTAAATTTACTTGGCATGTCACGTACAGAATTAGAGACCTTTTTTGAAGAATTAGGTGAAAAGAAGTTTCGCGCTGGTCAAGTGATGAAATGGATTCATCAATATTTTGTTACTGATTTTGCTGAGATGACCAATATCTCCGGCAAACTTCGCGAAAAATTAGAAAAAATTTGTGAAATCAAAGCTCCTGAAGTTGTACACCGTAATTATTCTAAAGATGGCACTCGTAAATGGGTTTTCCGTGTAGGAGATGGTGAGGGGTCTTTAGTTGAGACTGTACTTATTCCAGCAGAAGACAAAACGGGTGCGCGTAAAACACTTTGTATTTCATCTCAAGTTGGATGTGCGCTTGATTGTTCATTCTGTTCAACGGGTAAACAAGGTTTCCAACGTGACTTAACACCTGCTGAAATTATTGGTCAGCTTTGGATGGCAAATTATTCTTATATGGAAGATGTGCCTGTTGCTGAGCGCGAAAGAACTGTAACTAATGTCGTAATGATGGGTATGGGTGAACCATTACTCAATTATGATGCGGTGTTGAGTTCTATGCAGTTAATGCTAGATGATTTCGCTTATGGTATGTCTAAACGCCGTGTAACTTTATCGACCTCTGGGGTTGTACCGAAGATTGACCAACTCGCACAAGATATTGATGTTGCTTTGGCAATTTCTTTACATGCGCCAAATGATGAGTTGCGTAATGAGTTAGTACCAATTAATAAAAAATACCCATTGGCACAGTTAATTGCTGCTTGTCAGCGCTATTTAGCCAAAGATGGTAATGAAAGCGCACGTCGTCATGTCACGATTGAATATGTCATGCTTGAAGGTGTCAATGATCAGCCTGAGCATGCTCAACAATTATTAAAATTATTAAAAAATCTACCAAGTAAAATCAACCTGATTCCATTTAATCCATTTCCGCATGCACCATATGGTCGTTCAAGCAGAAATCGTATTATTGCATTCCAAAAAACTTTGTCTGATGCAGGATTTGTGTGTACGATTCGTCAGACACGTGGTGATGATATTGATGCAGCATGTGGTCAATTAGTTGGGCAAGTTGCAGACCGAACTCGCCGTGCAGAACAATGGAAAAAGAAAGTGGCGCAAAGACAAGAAATATTGCGCACACAAGGATAATCTTAGGGGAAAAGCGTTGAATACAACTCGACTAAAAACGATTTTAGCTACTACTGTTGTGTTTACTGTATTAGGTTTGACTGCCTGCCAATCAACAACGTTAAGAAAAGATCCAGAAAAGGCAGTACAAGTCCGAACTCAACTCGCTGCTGAATATATTCGAACACGTGATTTGGATTCAGCGAAGCGTTCCCTTGATCAAGCTTTAAAAATTGATCCACGTGATGCTACTGCCAATATGATGATGGGTGTTTTGTTGCAACAAGAAGGCAGCAAACCAAACATGGAGAAAGCAGAAGCATATTTTAAGCGAGCAATCTCTTCAGAACCCGATAATGCCCAAGCTCGTAATAATTACGGTACATATTTGTATCAAATGCAACGTTATAATGAGGCGATTGAGCAATTTACCGTTGCAGGTGCGACGTTAGGTTACGAACAGCGTTACCAATCGTTGGAAAACTTGGGTCGAATCTATTTAAAACTGGGTGATGTTGCGAATGCTGAAAAATCATTCAAGCAAGCCTTACAAGCAAATCGAAATTCGACAATTTCAATGTTAGAGTTGTCCGAAATTTTCTATTTGCAACAAAATAATAGAGATGCATCGCAACTTTATGAACAATACGTTCGTAATGTCGGGCAGAAAAATCAAGGTGCTCGTGCACTTTGGATCGGTATACGCATTGCTCGAGCGAATGCGGATCAATTAGGAATGCAAGTATTAGTGAATCAAATGCGTGCTTTATTTCCTGATAGTCCAGAATATCAACGTTATTTGCAATTACAGTACAGTACTGAGGCCGTATGGAAATAAATCCAAATTCACATCAGCCAACTGGCTCAACCTCACCTTCGTCTACGTTAGGAAATATTCAACGACCAGGTGAGTATTTGCGTCAAATTCGTATTGCACAAAAGAAAGAACTTGAAGAGATTGCAAACGTTTTGAATATGCCTGTTAAAACGTTAACGGCATTAGAGCAAGATGATTATAAATCATTGCCAGAAGCAACTTTCATCAAAGGTTACTATCGTGCGTATGCCAAATGCTTAAATGCAGATGCCAGTGTGATCATTCAACGCTTTGATGAAATCTACGCAAACGATACAGGCTTAAAAGCAAATCATGCTTTGAATAACTCTCCAATTAAAATTATGGGGAAACTTTCAGGCTCTAAAAGTGTACGTAATCGTAAATGGCTAAAACGTTTATCGATTTTAGTTGCTGTACTTGTTTTGGGGTGGTTGGCTGTAATGGCTGTACAGAACTGGACCTCAAGTCAAAAAGATGAAGTTGATGTACCAAAAGTGACGAATTCAGATGTCGAAATTCTTCCAATGGGCAATACCGTAACTACATCAGGTGATCAGTTAGTGCTTGGTTTTAGCCGTCCAACATCAGTTCATATTGTTGATGCGACTGGTAAAGTATTGGCAACAGGTCGTCAATCATCTACATTGACACTCAGTGGTGAGTCACCATTCCAAATACGTTTGGATGATGCGACTGCTGTGTCATTGAGTTTAAACCAAGAGCAAATCTCCTTATCTCCATACACCGTTAATGGAAAAGCAGAATTCCGTTTGTCTCGTTAATGCCAATTAGAGTAGAGCTATACGATGATCGTGAAACCAATTAAGCGCCGCCCGACACGAAAAATTCGTGTTGGTTCGGTGTATGTCGGTGGTGATGCGCCGATCAGTGTTCAAAGTATGACAAATACAGAAACTTGTGATGTCGATGCCACAGTTGCGCAAATTCAGCGTTGTGTAGATGCTGGTGCCGATATCATGCGTGTTTCAGTGCCATCTATGGAGGCTGCTGAAGCTTTCGGTGCGATTAGAAAACGCGTTTCGGTTCCTTTGGTTGCTGATATTCATTTTGACCATCGTATTGCTTTGGCTGTCGCGGATTACGGGGCAGATTGTCTTCGTATCAACCCAGGTAATATTGGCTCAGATCAAAAAGTGCGTGAAGTCGTTGCTGCTGCAAAACATCATGGCATTTCAATTCGTATCGGGGTGAATGCAGGTTCTTTAGAGAAAGATCTGCAAGTCAAATATGGCGAACCAACGGGTCAGGCATTGCTTGAGTCAGCGATGCGTCATATTGATATCTTAGATCGTTTAGACTTTCATGAATTTAAGGTTAGTGTAAAAGCATCGAATGTATTTTTAACTATGGATGCTTACCGTTTATTATCACAACAGATTGATAATCCTTTGCATCTTGGTGTGACTGAGGCAGGCATCTATCGTACTGGAACGGTGAAATCAGCAATTGCACTTGGTGGGTTACTGATGGAAGGCATCGGCGATACCATGCGTATCTCGCTAGCTGCAGAACCAGAAGATGAAATTAAAATTGGTTTTGATATTTTAAAATCATTAGGTTTACGTTCGAATGGCATTAATTTCATCGCGTGTCCAAGTTGTTCACGTCAAGAGTTTAATGTTATTCAAGTGATGCAAGCATTGGAAGAACGTTTGGAAGATATCCGCACACCAATGGATGTATCTGTGATTGGCTGTAAAGTCAACGGACCAGGGGAAGCTAAAGAAGCTGATATTGGTGTCGTTGGTGCGTCGCCGCGTTCACTAGTTTATCGCAATGGTGAAAAAAGCCATTTGATTGATACAAATCAGTTGGTTGATGAAATCGAGTCAATGGTTCGTCAACGTGTTCAAGAGCTTGAAGAAGCAAAATCTAAAGAAATTATTCGTAGTTCATCATGAGTTCAATTGTCGCTATTAAAGGTTTTAATGACACCCTTCCATCGCAAACTGCGGCATGGAGAAGTCTGGAACAACAACTTGCATCTTTGATGGATGCTTACGGTTATCAGCAAATTCGTTTACCTATTGTCGAGCAAACTGGTTTATTTAAGCGCGCGATTGGCGATGCAACGGATATCGTTGAAAAAGAAATGTATACCTTTTTTGATAAAGGTAATCCACCTGAATCATTAACCTTACGTCCTGAAGGTACTGCAGGTTGTGTGCGTGCAATGTTGGAACATAACTTACTTCGTGGGGCAACTCCACGTGTATGGTATGTCGGTCCAATGTTCCGCTATGAAAAACCACAAAAAGGTCGCTATCGTCAGTTCCACCAATTTGGTGTCGAAACTTTTGGTGTGGCGACACCAGATATTGATGCTGAAATCATCCTTATGACGGCGCGTTTGTGGAAGCGTATGGGTGTCGCGGATAAAGTTCAACTTGAGTTAAACACTTTAGGCGAAACTGATGAGCGTACAGAATATCGTAATGCATTGGTTGCCTTTCTCAATGAGCATAAAGATGCATTAGATGAGGATTCACAGCGTCGTTTGACTACGAATCCGCTTCGTATCTTAGATTCAAAAATTGAATCGACACAAAAAATTCTAGAAAATGCACCGAAGCTACATGATTTCTTGAAAGAAGACTCATTAAACCATTTCAACCAATTACAGCAATATTTAACAGATGCTGGCATTCAGTTTGTTATTAATCAAAAGTTAGTACGTGGTTTAGACTACTACAACAAAACTGTATTTGAATGGACAACAACCATGTTGGGTTCACAAGGTACAGTATGTGCTGGTGGTCGTTATGATGGTCTAGTTGGGCAGCTCAAAGGTAAAGCAGATCAATCGGTTCCTGCAGTCGGCTTTGCGATGGGAATGGAGCGTTTGCTGCTTTTGCTTGAGCAAGTTGAGAAAGCTAAACCAGTTCGTGATTGCGAAGTGTTCTTATTGGCTGAGCCTGCTTACCAAGCGAAAGCATTGGTATTGGCTGAACAAGTCCGTGACCAGTTAGAAGCAGTCAACAGTTCGATTCGTTTTAAAACGGGTTCTCAGGGCAGCATGAAAAGCCAAATGAAAAAAGCGGATCAATCTGGCGCGATATATGCGGTGATTTTAGGTGAGCGTGAGTGGGAATCAAAACAGCTTCTGGTTAAAGAGCTTGCGACAGGGGAACAATCTCAAGTTGCGGTCACTGAATTGACAGCATTTTTGCTCGAAAAATTTAAACAATAAATTGCACAATATTTAGGAAAAGGACAATCACATGAGCTTAAGTGATGAAGAACAACTCGACAGTTTAAAGTCGTTTGCCAAAAAATATGGTTCTGCCATGATTAGCGGAATTCTCATTGCCTTGATTGCCTTTTTTGGTTGGGAATATTGGCAAAAAAAGAATTTGGCTGAATCACAGAATCAAACAGCTAAAGTCCAAAAGCTCATGGACGAAGCTAAAGCGGTTGCGGGTCAACCCAATGCTTTTGCGACGGTATCAGAAGCTGCTGATAAGATTGTGAAAGATGATGCTGATTCAGTGCAAGCAATTCAGACGCAATTCATTTTGGCTAAGCTGGCATATGAAAAACAAGATTATGCCGCAGCTGAAAAAGCATTAAAGAAAGTCGAAAACTCAAAAGTTAAAGATGCAGGTTTAATGCAAATTGTGAAAATACGTTTAGCTGATTCGCAATTGGCACAGAAAAAATATGATGAGGCTCTAAAAACCTTATCTAATGTTTCTGAACCTGCTTTTAAAGCAACAGTAGATGAGTTGCGTGGCGATATTTATGTTGCTAAAAAAGATGTTGAATCTGCACGTAAGGCGTATCAAAGTGCATGGAATAATGTACTTGAACGTAAGCAAGAACGTCAGCTTTTACAAATTAAACTCGAAAGTGTTGGCGTTTTAGTAGATGATCCTGATTTTGAACGCCCAATCTTAGATACTAAAGTGGATGAGTCTTAATGCAGAATATACTAAAACTCCCTTTGGCAATTGCAGTTGCTTCAGCCTTATTGGTTGGATGTTCGAGCAACAAAGTTAAAGAAGCAAAACCGAATCCTTTGCCAAAAATACAGCAACAACAAAGTCTAAACCTTGTATTTTCGCAAAGTGTTTCTTCAACGAATGCTGCTGAAGCATTACGTTTGCAATTGGACACAGATAACGGTGTGATTTTTGCGATTGATCCAGACGGTCAGGTTTCTGCTTACAAAGGTAAAGATCGACTTTGGAAAAGTAAAATTACCAAACAAGAGCTAACTGCTGGCGTGGAAGCTGCTGAAGGCATCGTGATTATCGGCAACCGAAAAGGTCAATTATTTGCTATTGATCAAATGACTGGCGAACAAAAATGGACAGCGCAATTGTCTGGTGCCATTTTATCTCCATCATTAATCCAATCAGGGCGTGTGATTACGATTGCAAATGATGGTACTGTTTTTGCTCATGATGCAGTTACAGGGCAGCAAGTTTGGGCCTATAAATTACCAAATGTTCAATTCAGTTTACGTGGTCAACCAGCACCAGTGGCATTAGATGAGCGAACAGTTTTAGTCGCTTCTGCAAATGCTTATGTTTATGGCTTGGATGTAATTAGTGGAGTTCCACGTTTCCAACGCCGTGTTGCAATCAGTGAAGGGCGTTCAGACATCCAGCGTTTGATCGACATTGTTGGTGATCCTGTTGTTGCTGGTCAATATTTGGTTACAACAAGCTTCCAAGGTCAAGTCACTGTCACTGACTTAGCGACACAACGTGTGGTGTGGAGCGAGGATGCAAGTAGTACTAATCGTCCTGAAGTCGCAGAAGATAAAGTTTTCATCTCAACTGTTGATGGCAAATTAAATGCTTACAATTTAGCGACAGGTGAGTTGGTTTGGCAAAATGAAGAATTACTGAATCGCCAACTGAGTAATCCAGTTGTACTTGGTCAAAACCTTGTGGTTGGTGATCTAGATGGTGTTTTGCATTTGATTGATCCAGCGTCGGGTAAACTAGTTGGGCGTGCAAAAACCAGCGGTGAAGTCCAGTCCTTACGTGTCATCAATGACCAACTTTATGTGGCAACACGAAAAGGTGCATTAAGCATTTGGCAGAATCGTTAATTTTTCCTGCGCTTGTGTTAAAATGCTTAATTAGCAGTTGCTAATAAAAGAATGATCGGGGTATTTGTGTATACAAAACCCCGAATTTTTATTGTGATTTTTTAATCGCCAAAATCTTCCATACTGTTTCTAGAATGCTGTCATCAACGATGGCTCGTCTGAATTAAGGTTAATTTATGAAACCCGTTATTGCGCTCATTGGTCGTCCAAACGTCGGAAAATCAACGCTATTTAACCAAATCACAAAAAGCCGTGATGCTTTGGTTGCTGACTTCGCTGGTTTAACTCGTGACCGCAAATATGGTGACGCGGTTTATCAAAACAAATCCTTTATTGTGGTTGATACAGGTGGTATCGGTGAAAATGAGGGTGGTATTGACTCTTACATGGCGGAGCAGTCAAAAACTGCAATCCATGAAGCTGATATTATTATCTTTGTAGTTGATGCACGTGCTGGACTTTTAGCATCAGATGAGCAAATTGCTCGTGAACTACGTACATTGGGTAAAAAAGTTTACTTAGTTGCTAACAAAGTTGATGGTGTGCATGCTGAAGCAGCCCTTGTTGAGTTTTATAAGCTCGGTATGGGTGAGCCGATGCAAGTTGCTGCGAGTCATGGTCGTGGTGTTCAGCAAATGCTTGAAGAGGTATTAGCTGAAGTACCTGAAGATGAGAATCCAGAAGAGCATAATAAAAATACAGGTTTACGTTTAGCCATTATTGGTCGTCCTAACGTTGGTAAATCAACATTGGTCAACCGCTTACTTGGTGAAGAACGTGTAGTTGCATTTGACCAACCAGGTACAACACGTGACTCGATTTATATCCCATTTGAACGAGATGGTCGTCAATATACGTTGATTGATACTGCAGGAGTGCGTCGTAAAGGTAAGGTTGATGAAATGATTGAGAAATTCTCAATCGTAAAAACTTTGCAAGCAATGAAAGATGCACATGTAGTTGTCGTTGTAGTTGATGCTCGTGAAGGGATTGTTGAACAAGATTTACATTTGATCGGTTATGCGCTTGAAGCGGGTCGTGCGATGGTGATTGCCATCAATAAATGGGACAACATGACCGAGTACGATCGTAAGCAATGTAAACTCGATGTTGAACGTCGTTTCGATTTCATTCCTTGGGCAAAGATTCATTTGATCTCAGCTTTACACGGTACAGGTGTAGGCGAATTATACCCATCTATTCATCGTGCCTATGAATCTTCAAATCTGAAAGTATCACCAGCGAAATTAACGCAAATTCTAAATGATGCGACTGAAGCACATCAGCCGCCTTCAATTGGTGGTCGTCGTATCAAAATGCGTTATGCGCATATGGGGGGACAAAATCCACCAACGATTGTGATTCACGGTAATAAAGTGGATAAGACACCTGCAGATTACCGTCGTTATTTAGAAAACGTGTTTCGTAAGGTTTATAAACTGGAAGGTACCCCTGTAAAAATCGATTTTAAAACTTCTGAAAATCCATTCGAAGGGCGTAAGTCTCAAGTGGATGAGCGCGTTGCAGCACGTAAGCGTCGTTATATTCAGAAATTCAAAAAGGCTGAAAAGAAATTTAAGCGATAATTTTTTGAGTGTCATCAAAACCCAAATTTTAATTTGGGTTTTTTTATCAATAAGGACATGATCAATGACTCAGCGTAAGATTGAATTACATGTTCAAACGCTAGATAACATTTTAGATTTACAGCAAAGCGATTTTTCTGATTTTCGCTCATTTAATGACTATAAAAAACAACAGATCAAGCAGTTTCGTAATCAATTACTATCACAACATCTCGGATGTGATGTTGTTGATTTAGATTTTGCCAAACATGAGCATGGTAAACCTTATTTAACTTCTCATATGCTCAACTTTAACCATTCACATAGCAAAAAAAGCTATGTGTTAGGACTAAGTGATCGAATTCGGGATATTGGTGTTGATCTCGAGGAATTGGAACGCAAAGTGCGTTTTGATGCTTTTGCTAAACATGCTTTTCATCCCAAAGAATATGAAATTTGGCAACAGTTGGATGAAGATAGGGAGTACTGGTTTAAAGTTTGGACGACCAAAGAAGCTGTTTTAAAAGCTTCAGGTCTGGGTATCCGTTTGGATCTGAATACTCTGAATACAAATGTACATCCAGAACAGCAGGGAGGGGTGTGTTCACATCCTTTAATTGGAACATTTGGTTATCAGAACTTTTCGTTGAATCAAAAAATTATATTGACTATAGCTTGGCGAGCCGAACTGTCTTGTAGAGGTTTCCAGTTTCCTGATATTCAGGTAATTCAACATGACTAAATACTAATTTAAAATGATCACCCACAAAAAATGCCAGTGATAACACTGGCATTTTTAATCTGTATTTGTGGAAAACCTTAAGGAATATGATCTTCTTCAAATTCAGGTTTAACTTGAACAATAAAATCTTGACGGTTAAGACCACGCCATAATGCAAATGCTGTTCCGATATAAATCGATGAATAGGTACCAACGAATACACCGACAAACATTGCAACAGAGAATAAATGCAGACCATCACCACCAACAAACATCATTGCTAGAACTACAAGTAACAATGTCATTGAGGTGTGAATGGTACGACGTAAAGTTTCTGTTAATGCAATATCAACAATTTCACGTGGTGTCGCACCGCGAATCTTACGGAAATTTTCACGAATACGGTCTGAGACAACGATGTTATCGTTAAGTGAGAAACCCATTACCGCAAGAATTGCTGCAAGTACACTTAGATCAAATTGCCATTGGAATAATGCAAATGTACCGATAATAATGATGATATCGTGGAATAACGATAACACAGCACCCATCGCAAGTTTGAACTCAAAGCGAATAGTCACGTAGATTAACATCAGAATCATCGCAAGTGCTAATGCACCAGCAGAGCGAATGTACAGCTCATTACCGACTTGACCGCCTACAGCATCAACTTTATGCACTTCAGCAGTATTGTTTGGTAACTGTACTGCTTTAGTGATCGTTTCACTTAGGTCTGCTACGTTTAAATCTTCTTGTACTGGCATACGTACAATTAGGTCAGTATTACTTCCTAACGTTTGTACAACAGCATCTTTAAATCCAGCACGATCTAATGCTTGTGAAACTTGAGCAGGTTGAACTGCCTGGGCATAATTCAACTCAGCTGATACACCGCCTGTAAAGTCTAAACCGAGGTTTAGACCTTTCGTCGCAATAAAAAAGATACTTACGATGGTCAGCAAGATTGAGAAGATTGCAGCAGGTTTTGCTATCTTCATAAATGGGATGATTTTTGCATCATCAGGACGACCGTATTGTTTTGAGTCTTGTTGAGTCAGATCAGTCATATGAATCTCCTTAAATGCTCAACTTAGTCAAATTACGGCGTTTGCCATAAATGAGTTGTACGATCGCACGTGTTACTGTAATCGCAGTAAACATCGAACATACGATACCAATCATAAGCGTCACAGCGAAGCCTTTAATCGGGCCTGTACCGATAGCGAATAAGATAAATGCAACAATAAACGTCGTTAAGTTCGAGTCAAAAATAGTGTTATAGGCTCGATCATAACCCGCAACAATGGCTTGTTTTGGAGAGGCACCCCACAGCATTTCTTCTCGTATTCGTTCACAGATCAGAACGTTTGCATCGACAGCCATACCGATACCAATCACGATACCTGCAATACCAGGAAGGGTAAGGGAAGCACCTAACCAAGACATAACAGTAAGAATCATCGCAAGGTTAAATACTAGTGCGAAGTTTGCAATTACACCAAACAAGCGGAAGAATACCACCATCCAGATTGCAACAAGAATGAAACCAATCTGAGTCGATAACACACCTGCATCAATATTTTCTTGACCAAGGCTTGGACCGACAACACGTTCTTCAACAAAGTACATTGGCGCTGCAAGCGCACCCGCACGTAACATTAAAGCAAGTTCGGCTGCTTCTTGAGGAGAATCAAGACCTGTAATACGGAATTGAGATCCTAAAACGGCTTGAATTGTTGCAGCGTTGATCACAACAGATTCAGTATACGGTGTGCGGACTTCAGTCTGAGTACCTGTAGCTGGATCAGTGACATAGCTAATTTTTTGTTTATTTTCAATAAACAATACAGCCATACGTTTGCCAACAGCATTACGTGTTGCATCTGCCATTAACTTACCGCCAGCAGTGTCTAGCGTAATATTAACTTCTGCACCACCAGAGTCTTGGCTAAAGCCAGAGCTTGCATTTTGAACGCGTTCACCTGTCAAAATACGATTGCGTTGAAGTAAAAGCTGACGACCGCTGTCCAGTGATTCAAAAGCAAAAACTTCAGTACCTGGAGGAAGAGGCTGATCGTTATATTTTCCAGTGTATGGATCAATATATTGATCATTGCTATCTGAAACCAAACGGAATTCTAAGTTAGCTGTGCGACCTAAGACACGTTTTGCTTCAGCAGTATCTTGAACGCCAGGTAACTCAACCACGATACGGTTGCTACCCTGAGTTTGTACCAATGCTTCAGCAACACCTAACTCGTTAATACGATTACGTAGGGTCGTTAAGTTTTGATTCACCGCGTAAGATTGAATTTCTTGACGACGAACATCTGTATAGTTGAGTTTTAGTAAAGCACCATCTGCACTTGCAAGTGCTTGCTGTGTGAACTCATTGCCATTTCGACGTAAGAAATCTGCTGCTGCATCACGGTCAGTTGTATTGGCAAACTGAACAGTAATGGTATTGTTATTCAGTGCTAAATTATTAAATTTGATTTTGTTGTCACGAAATTGACGACGCAGATCAGTTGCCGATGTTTCCATACGTTGGCTAATCGCTTTATCCATGTCGACTTCGAGCAAGAAGTGTACACCACCACGTAAGTCCAAACCGAGTTTCATCGGTTTTGCACCAATCTTTTGCAACCATTCAGGTGTGGTTGGCGCAAGGTTAAGTGCAACCACGTAGTCTTCACCTAAATCACGACGTAGCACTTCTTTCGCTTTTAATTGAGCTTCTGAAGTGTCTAAACGTAATAATGCCGCATTGTTGGTAAAACTATTATCATGGCTACTGATGTTGGCAGCTTTCAGAATCTGCTCAGCTTTTTGCACAACCGTTTGATCAATTTGTGTACCTGCTTTTGCACCAGAAATTTGGACAGCAGGTTCATCAGGATACAGACTTGGAAGTGCATATAACGTACTGATCACGAGAACGACGAGAATCAGTAAATATTTCCATGCAGGGTAACGCATTCGTTTTCTTCTTAAATGAAAAAGTCGTGCTGAGGCACGACTATTTTATGATTAAAGGTTATTTAGTGTGCCTTCAGGTAATACTGAAATGACACTTGCACGTTGGATTTTTACTTCTACGCCACGGCTTAACTCAACAACAGCGAAGTCACCATCAAGCTTCGTGATTTTCCCCATTAAACCACCAGCAAAAACGATTTCACTTCCTACACCTAAGCTTTCGATCAAAGAACGGTGTTCTTTCGCACGTTTAGCTTGAGGTCTCCAGATCAAGAAATAGAAGATTGCAATAAAAACAGCAATCATCAATAAGTTTGCCATTAAGCTTGGGCCTTGAGCTGCTGCAGGAGCAGCGTGAGCGGTAGAAATGAAAAAGCTCATTTTAATTTCCTAATAAAAGATAAAGCGAAAAATTACGATTAAATTCCAATTCGTTTTGCAATGTACCTTGTCTTGCGTTTAGGCGCAAATCTTGATGCATTTACTTATACATTAATCTTCAGGGCAGGGTGGAACCTCTAAACCACGACGGGCATAAAAGTCCTGAACATACTCGTCAAACGTACCATTATCTAAAGCATCACGCATGCCTTGAGTAAGGCGTTGGTAATAACGTAAGTTATGAATCGTACCGAGCATCGATGCCAACATCTCACCGCACTTCTCTAAATGATATAAATAGGCACGAGTAAAGTTTTTACAAGTGTAACAGTCGCAATGAGGGTCTAAAGGTCCTTTATCATGACGATATTTGCTATTACGAATTCTTACCAGACCATCAGTGACAAAATAATGACCATTACGTGCATTACGGGTAGGCATTACGCAGTCAAACATATCAACACCGCGACGAACCGCTTCAACGATATCTTCTGGCTTACCTACACCCATCAAATAGCGAGGTTTATCCTGAGGCATTTTGTTTGGTAAATAATCAAGAACTTTGATCATTTCCTCTTTAGGTTCACCTACAGAGAGACCTCCAATCGCATAACCATCGAAACCGACTTCGAGTAAGCCTGCAAGAGATTCATCACGCAAATCCTCGTACATACCACCTTGAATGATGCCGAATAATGCATTTTTATTCTTAAGTTCATCGTGGTGGTGGGTTTTACAACGTTTTGCCCAACGTAAAGAAAGCTGTAATGATTTCTGAGCTTCTTCATGTGTTGCTGGATAAGGTGTGCATTCGTCAAAAATCATCACGATGTCTGAATTTAAGACGTGCTGAATTTCCATCGAAATTTCAGGAGATAAGAAAACTTTTGAACCGTCAATTGGAGAGCGGAAAGTCACGCCTTCCTCTTTGATTTTACGCATTGCACCCAAGCTAAATACTTGGAAACCACCAGAGTCAGTCAAAATTGGTTTATCCCATTGAATAAACTCGTGCAGACCGCCGTGCTCTTTAATCACTTCTAAGCCAGGGCGTAAATATAAATGGAAGGTGTTACCCAAAATAATTTGTGCTTGAATCTCTTCAATATCACGAGGCAACATGCCTTTTACAGTACCGTAAGTACCAACGGGCATAAATACAGGTGTCTCAACAACACCATGTTCTAAAGTGAGTCGACCACGACGGGCGCGCCCCGACTGACCTAATTTTTCAAATTGCATGACACCAATCCATCAAGGCGAAAAAACAGTTCGCTGATCAAAAACGGCTATTTTCCTTGATTATGGTGTGTAGTTCTACTACTAAATGTAGCTATAGAGAAAAAATAAAAAAGCCATTTCAAGATAAAGCTGAAATTGGCTTTTAAATGTTTAAATTTACTTTTAAAAATTTGGTCTATAGTCAAAATTTTCAGTCGCTAAATTATCTTTGAAAGGACGAATTTCTTTCTTGGATAATGTCATTGTATTGATCAAATTATTTGGGAAAATCTGGATATGATTGTTGAATAACTCAACATTACGGTTAAAGATCGTAATAGCAGCACCGACATTTTCATTTTGCTCCTGAATATCATCCATCATTTTGCTGTACAGCGTATCTGCTTTCAGCTCAGGATAATTTTCAACAACAACGTTGAGACTGCGAATGAGTTCTTTGCTCATTTTTTCGATGCTTTGTAGTTGAGAAATATCAGTATCATTAACATTTAAATTAAGGATCTGCTGACGAAGCTCAGTTACTTTTTCTAATGTTGATTTTTCAAACTCAGTGTAACGGCTCAAGGTCGTTTCTAAAGATTCAAGCGTTTTAACTTTTTGACGTTCAAAATTAGCCACTTCTGACCACGCACGTTTGGTCGCATTAAAGTAGCGTACAATCGTATTGCGAATATGAATGCCCCATACAATCAAAAGAACAAAAATCCCCAAGAAAATAATTAAACCAGTCATGATTACCTCGGTATTGTTGCCTTAATGGAACTGAGCAAATTCCACTTATCTTTGTTCTAAAAAGATTTATAGACTATTTATTGAATTAAATTAAGCATCAATTGTTGAAAACGCTGATATTCAGGCATCGTCATGGTTCGTAAATGACCTCTCAATGCTGGTATATCGTGGATTGCATCATGTTTACTCGTGATTCGGAAAAGATCTTGTTCACCGAGATAACATAAAATCTGTTCTTCATGATGATAAATTAAATCACCTGAAAAATGTTCAAAAAAATCATGTAACTTGAGTGTCAAACTTGGGCTAATACTTTTTGCAAGTTGATGCTGATCTAGACCAAAAATATTGAGTTTCTGATTAATTAAAATATCACTGCTTTGCCATGAGCGAGTATAAGGTTCAAAAAAACGAGAGCGCTGATCACTAACAGCAATGCCCAAATTCGGCATTTGAAAAACAAAAGCACCCCATAAATCTTTATGGATTTCTTTGACGATTTTTTTATCGCTATTGCCATCTTGCAAAATTGGCATTTCAGTTACGTAATGGTATTTAAAAATCAGGACTTGATGTTTAGTCGTTCCATCGTCCCAAACGGTAGAAGCATAATGTGTAATTTCATTTGATTCAGTTCCACGATTAAACAGTGGGAAAGATTGCTTCAATTTACTTATTACAAGTAATGGTTGCGCCTGAATCGGAAGATAAGCAGGGAGTTGTTGGAAGTTCAGACCATAACGAAGTTGAATCATTCTTTGTTCTAAATATTCAATCACTTGTTCAAGTGGTTGTTTTGACTCATAAAGTAGATAAGCAAGAAAACCTGTCAAAAAAGCACCCAAAAAACTCCAAATAAATTGTAGATGGGGATGTAGAAAATATCCAAAGATTAAAGTACTTAGACTAATTGTTGCCAATAAATAAGGCAAAATATTAAAAAAACGCAGGCTGTGATCTTCACGCCACGGATGCAAGGCATCTAGTAATGCTTGATCCGTGTGTGATGATTGTCCCGCTTCCCACAGCCGAGCGATATTGCGAAAAACTTGAGCATTTTTTTTACGTCTTATATGTAATGCTTGTTGTACTGTATCGATCGGCATAAGCGTATTTAAATCAAACGATTAATTTGTCTATTAGCATAGCATCACCGTAGCTAAAGAAACGATAACGTTCTTTAACTGCATGCTCATAAGCCGATAAAATGTTATCTCGATTTGATAACGCAGAAACAAGCATTAAAAGTGTTGATTCGGGCAAATGGAAGTTGGTAATCAAACGATCGACGATACAGAATTGGTAGCCTGGATAAATGAAAATCTGAGTATCACCTGTCCATGAAGCAATTTTACCATCATTTGCTTGAGCTGCACTTTCCAAGGCACGAGTTGCTGTCGTACCTACTGCAATCACTTTATTACCACGTGCTTTGGTTTCTAAAATAAGATCAATCGTTGATTGTGGAACATCACACCATTCACTGTGCATAATGTGATTGGTAATGTCAGTTGTACGGACTGGCATAAATGTGCCTGCACCGACATGCAAAGTCACAAATGTTTTTTGCACACCTTTTGCTGCTAATTTTTCTAATAAATCTTGGTCAAAGTGCAAACTTGCTGTTGGAGCAGCAACGCTAGCAATTTTTTCAGGATCGTGGAAAACCGTTTGATATCGTTCTGTATCAATTTCTTCTGCTTCACGATTGAAATAAGGGGGGATAGGGAGCTGACCGTATTGATCAAGTATCGATAAAATCGGTTGTGAAAACTCAACTACAAACAAGTTTTCATGGCGACCTTTTACTGTAACTGGAACTGAATCTTCACCGATATAAAGTTCTGCACCAGCTTTAGGTGAATTACTTGATTTAATATGACAGTGAGCTGTGTGTGTGTCCAGCATACGTTCAACAAGAACTTCAATTGCCCCACCAGTTGCACGTTTACCTTTCAAGCGAGCCTTCATGACTTTGGTATCATTTAATACGAGCAAATCACCCTCGTTTAATAAATCCAAAATATCAGTAAAGCTATGATCATGGTAATGACCTTGATCATCGATATGAAGTAAACGCGAAGCGCTACGGCTTTCTAGAGGATAGCGAGCTATAAGTTCATCAGGGAGATCAAATGAAAAGTCTGAAAGTT
Source organism: Acinetobacter sp. SK-43 (assembly GCF_015351505.1). Classification (NCBI taxonomy): domain Bacteria; kingdom Pseudomonadati; phylum Pseudomonadota; class Gammaproteobacteria; order Moraxellales; family Moraxellaceae; genus Acinetobacter; species Acinetobacter sp. SK-43. The sequence goes on along the minus strand of NZ_JADKPY010000081.1, from coordinate 21,029 downwards.
GCATACATCTAAAACATTGCAGAAATTGTGCGTAGTATAGTCTTTTTTGTATTTTTGCGCTGAGCTGCTGATAACTTCCTAAGAAAAATAACTGAATGATTTAAAAGTGAACAATAAGTTAAAGATGGGGTTTGACAATAAAATCAAACAGGTTATCATACGCAACACAAAGCATCGCACTCTTCCCGAGGTGGTGAAATTGGTAGACGCGGCGGACTCAAAATCCGCTGTCAGAGATGACGTGTCGGTTCGAGTCCGACCCTCGGGACCAAGCGAAAGCTTACACAGATTTTTCAAAGCCCCAAGCCTTATATATCAAAGGCTTGGGGCTTTGTCGTTTCTGGCGTTTATGTTTTTTTACGGTATTTTTCGGGATTATTTGGTATACCTTTCCACCCGATTTCCACCCGATTTCCACCCGACAACTTACATTTAAGGAATTAATTATTTTATGAGCGTATCGGTTTATCAGCGACCTAATAAAAAATGGAAAGCAGATGTCCTGGTGAATGGTGTTCGACGAACAAAAACTTGCAAGAGCAAGATAGATGCAACAAATTGGGGGAGAGCCGAAGAACGAGACTTGTTGTTAAATGCTTCTACTGAAGCTGCTATCAAGAAAAAAACTGTATTAACAGTACGTGAAGCACTGCAAAAATATTGTGATGAAGTTTCTGTACATAAAAAGACAGCCAAGAAAGAACAGAATCGAATTAAATATTTTAAGGAAAACCTTCCAAATGTTGACTGGCCACTCATAGCCTATAAAAGTGAGTTCATTAAACAATGGGAGGATTCAGTTATGAAGAGATCCATTCGACCGCTTAAAGCATCAAGTGTTTTGCGTGACTATTCATTGCTTTCATCCTTTTTCAATTGGTGTCGATTAGATAAGCATTGGATTAATTTCAATCCTGTCCAGGATATTCGTAAACCCAAGAAACCTAATAACCGTGAAAGACGTGTTGAGGAAGATGAGCTAGTAAAAATGCTTACTGCATTAAAATACAAACCAGGAACAGTTCCAGAAAGTAAAACACAAGAAGTTGGTTTAGCTTGGCTTATTGCAATGGCCACTGGTATGAGATCTGGAGAAATCGTAAATAGATTGCCTAAAGATATTCATTTAGAAAAACGTTATGTCCAACTAGATGATACTAAGAATGGCACAGCCAGAAAGGTACCATTAGATGATTTTGCGCTTCAGCTGTGGACGCTGGCCATGAAAATTGATCGAAAGGGTAGTCCAAAAGTATTTACCATTTCTGACTCATCACGAGACGCATTGTTCCGCAAAGCACGTAAACAAGCCGGTTTAGAAAATGCTGATCTAACTTTTCATGATTCAAGGCATGAAGCAGCTTCTTTAATGGCTAGACGAATAAAGAATGCCTTAACTTTGTGTAAGATTTTTGGATGGAAGGATCCTAAACAAGCTTTGACTTATTACAATCCAACTAATGATGAGATCCTGGAAGAATTAAATATGTCAGCAGGGTTAAGTAGATTATTGGCATGAAAAAAGCCACCTCTCGGTGGCATTTTTTTAATTGTAGTTCACATTGGATTTATCGAAGGCCATAGCGTATTTGATTACGTCTGTGGCTTTCCATCGAAGTGAAGTTCGTTCACCTTTGGGATCGGTTGGTAATTCTCTGCCAGGAGGGAAATATTTATTGCTCATTATATTTCGCTTGGTGTAATCCACCGTGTATTTAAAATAATTCGCAATGTCATGTTCATCCCATACCTGACATTCAATAGGAATAATTGGTTTTGAATCAATTTGCTTCATGATCTTGAGAAGCGTTTTTTCAATAATAGCGTCAATATTTACAGTCATTATTTACCTACACTGGATTAGCTACTGGAAGACTATCGAGCATTTGTAATTGTTCAGCCCTAACTTCCGTTATGTATTGATGGTTACGGTTTTGATCGGTCCATTGGCGTGTACGTAGAGAACCTTCTATGTAAACTTTTGAACCTTTTTTTAGGTATTTAACGGCTATATCACCTAATTTATTTTGAGCTACAATTCGATGCCATTCGGTATGTTCACGCCATTCTCCAGTTTGTTTGTCTTGCCATTTTTCTGAAGTTGCAATGGAAAATTGAGCATAAGATCCACCGTTTGGGAATTTTTTGAATATGGGATCTGCACCTAAAGTACCCACTAATATTGCTTTATTCACTCCGCGCATGATTCTACATCCTTGGCTTCTTCACGTTTTTCTGCGATACATTCTTCTAAATGCTGAATTGCCTTAGATTTAGATGAAAAAGGGCCTTGCCAGCATTCATTAAAATAAATATCCCATTCGGTAAGGCCATGCTCTTCAATTTGATCAAGTTGCACTGTTCCAAAAAATGGGACTTCGTGTGCCCACCAAGTCTTGTTATCGTCTGTACCAAATTGGATCTTAGAGTTTTGGGCAATCGCTTCAGCTTTATAAACACCTTCAGCATGTTTGATTAGATCCGCTACTCGTGTACCTTTCATAAACCACGTTTGATCGATCATGCAGTGGTTATCAAGGGTTATAGATTCGCGTGTCATTAAAAAAGTAAGCCAACATAATTGAGTTGTATTATTTTCATAAAGTTCAAAATTCTCATTCCATACAAAATCTTTAAGGTCTTTAACCATTAATGACTCAAATTTAATATTTAATTCTGACTTAGGCGATACGTCTGACTTTTGTTTTAAATTTTCAATTTGAACAGTAAAAAACTTTGTGTGTGTACTCGTCAAAATACTTTCAATCCAGTTCTGAATATGAGAAAACTTTTCTTCAGGTTGATTTCTAACACTTTGTAAAAAATTTTTTAGCAAATTTTTTCGTGGTGTCGCTGATACCGCCATCATCCTAATTACTCGCACTTCATCATCATTCAACGGGTGTGACAGTTTTAAACCTTCATGAGTTTCGATTGTTAATTCATATTGTGGGTTATAATCATTTTGCATAATTGCTCTCCAGTGGTTTTGTGACACATACAGAAGTGGCCGCTTTTGTATGTGTGTTTAGTTTTAAATTTGTTGAAATAAATGGTTGTAGAACTTTAGCCCTAGAATATTTATTCCCAATTTTTCAAATAATAAGCATTGATTTTCATAGTCAAGTTGATTTAATGCCCATGAAAAAGTCTCATATTTGTTATTCATTTCAGATAATCGATGAATTTTTTCCTGAATGTATCCTTCGTCATTCGGGAATCTTTCACGAAATACGTCTATGATTTTTTGACCGACATAATCTAGGTCATGTTGCTTGGCCATAAGCCTTTCCTCATCGTCAATAAAAGGTAGTAGGGTTGTTGATACCATGAGAGCATTTGTATTCAAGTTGATGATGCTCCATAGCTAGGGTTTGAAAAGATCCAACATTTGACTGTTCGACGACGATCAGTCATTTCATTGTCTGCTTGAATATTTTTGACAACATCTGTTGGATATCGATTTGAGCTGACAGCTCTGTTAGATTCGATAAACTTGAAACGTTGTGATGATTTGAGCAAAGTCTTCATCAACGTAATTTCAGGAAGTTTTTGGTACTGCTGGGCAGCAACTTTATAAACTTCATTCAAATTGATAGCGATTGTCTGTGCATCATGATCATGATGATTAAGGCTGAATGGTGCAGATCTGCCACTTTGTAAGTATTCAAATGCTTCCCAGAATTGTTCTACCTCTTGGCAATCGCCATTCAGTTGGTCTACACGTTGTTGTGCCATTTCCACTAGCATTTCTTGTGCAAGGGCAACTTCTTCATAGTCTAAATAGCCATTAAGTACGTGCTCTGCGATCGCTTCAATAAGAGCAGCTACTTGTGCATGACATAAAGCAATACGTGTATGTGTAATACCTACTTTGTGATATTGATCTTCAATACTTTTTAGACGTTCTTGGTACGTGCTTAGGATCTGTTCTTCCATGCGTAAACATTGCGTCATGTATGTACATGCTTCTTCAAGCTCAATGCGGTCGAGAGAGTCAACAATTCGCTTGGTTTCTAATGACTGTCCTTTACGATCGAATGCTAAATGCAGTGTACGAGTTAAGATTGCTTCTGAAGCTGCAATTGCACTGTTCTGTGAAATCATGATGGCACCACGGAAGGGTGGTTCATACGTTTCATTACCAGCAGTTTTTAAACCTTTTGAGCGAATCGCACGGCCGTTAAATGCATCTTTGAGCTCATCCCAACTGAACTTTGCCTGTTTGACTGCATTGCCTTGAGCATCGTTACGGTCACCTTCAATCAATACGACTGGTAAGTTTGAGATTTGGGCAAAGTTACGATAAATCGCCACGTTTGTAGATTTATTAGGATCAAAACCTTCATAATCCTTACGACCGCTTAATTTCCATAAGAATTCGATTAAGCGTGATTTACCTGCACCAGCTTGACCAATAATTTCAATGAATGGATATGAACTATGCAAAGCGCGGATTTGCTCAGCAAAGTAAGTTCCTGTCCACCAAGCCAAAGCAATTAAACCTTTGCTTCCACGTACTCGATAAAAGTCTTTCCACCAAAAAGGTTTGAACTCCTTTTTAGGGTTTAAAGTAATCACTGGTGACTTTGCTAAGCTTTTGATTTCAAGACGTTTGATTTTGAAGAAATCATGTTCATTAATGTGGATAACTTGGCCTTTATGCACAGCATGTTTAGGAAAAATATAGGTTTGATATTCACTTGAATATCCAATGTAGTCTGTTGTTTTGACTTCTTTTAAACGTTCTGTTTTCCGTTTCATAAAGAATTCAAGTTGTTGATCTGTACCAGTCCACATTGCACCAGCCATAACTTCCATGGTTGCATCTTTAAATTTGCTACGGCTACCGATTTGGCTTGGTGTAAATTGGGTTTTCTTTTCTGCCCATTGGCTTTGTACATTGAAGTAATACCAAGCTTCGCCTGTAATCTCATTGCGTTCAAAATATAGAGGTTCGATCTGTGCATTACAGATCTCCGTCACTGCAGCACAGTCACGTAATGCTTGTTCACGTTTCTGTTGATCAAGTAAGTCATCAAAGCTTGGATCCTCTTCAATCTGATTCATACGTTTTGCGTATTTGTCGTAATCCAAGTTGAACCAGTAAAGACGGAAATTGTGATTAAAGAAAAATGTTTTGGTTCGACCTTCTTTGAAGTTGTAGATCAGTAAGCCAGCTTGTTCAGCAGTTTCTGCAATGAGTAATTCACCGTAATGACGATACTTTGCACGCTCTTCGCTGTGCAGTAAGTCGTGCATGAATAGATCATTCCAATCAAGGTTTTTACCTTTGACTTGGTAAGGTGGTAGAGCAGCTGAAGAAGCCCATTTTTCTTGTAAAGCACGAAGATGAAATTTTTTAATGGCATCTTTACCAGCTTTATCATTATCAAATGCCCAAATAAGTCGTGGCTTATCCTTTTTTAGCTCATGACAACGATCGGCAATCTTTTTGAGTAATAAAGATGGATAATTGCTAGTAGACATCGTAGCAATAGCTGGCTGGTTTGATTGGACTAATGCAATCGAGTTAAAAATTCCCTCTGTAATCCAAAATGATGAAGCATTGCATAGCTCATCAAGATCAACCAAAGACCAGGCTAATCCTTCATATTTACCAATGAAATTTGCTTTTTGACGACCAAAACGTTCAGGACGGTCAATGAAACGTTCCCAATATACGCCTTCAGCTAATTTGAAGCGGACAGTGCCAGTATATAGACCAGGGTATTTTAGTTCGTGACTGAAGGTTTCTTGGGTATAAAGGCCTTTTAGTGGAGTGATATCCAAGCCACGACCATGACGTAAATAAGCATCGGCAGCTGCGTGAGGATTTGCTTCAGTCTGGACAAATTCTTTGGACCAGTCTTTGAATAAGTCTTCACAAATATCTTTGACGTGTTCTTCATAACCACAGTTATTTAAACGGCTACATTTCACCACGCGAGGTTTAATCGCATGTGTATAGCATTCTTTCTTGCTGCACTGTGGGCAGATGCCATGTCTATACCATTCTCCAACCTTTTTGAATTGGAAGATTTGATTTAGACGTTCATCTATGCGTCTTGATATATCTGACATTTAACACCGCACTGTTTAAGTTTATAACTGTTTGAGATTGTGAATATTTTGTTTGTCTTTGTAGCTTTTCATGCATACAAAATTGGCTTTGTTTACAATCGCAGTTATTTTGGGGATGCTTTCATTTCTGGGTGGTGTTCAAGGATGAAATCACGGATATATACAGCTGGCTTTTTGTCTTGATCGAAGGCGATTTTCTTTAAAGCCTTGAGCTGTTCCTTAGTCCAACGTACTTGTGTTAATTCAGTGTGGTTCTGTTTTGTTTGAACAATTGATGTAGTCATGAGAAAATCACCAAAAATGATACTTAGATACTTAGTTGTTATTAATTTAGTACTAAATTTCGTTATTATCAAGTGCTTTTTAAGGAAAAAGTATGAAAAATGATGATTTTTCTAGCCGTGGTAGTCGACTTAGAGATGAGCGGAAACGCTTAGGGATACTTACTCAAGATGAACTTGCTGAAATACTAAACGTAAAAAAGAACTCTATCGTTCGTTATGAAAAGCACAATGCGCCATTAGATACAGATCAGTTGGATCTGTTAGAAGATCATGGATTTAATATTCCATTTATTCTTTGGGGTACTGTTGAGATTAAATCTAGCGATTTATCAGAACAAGAAGCGAGATTGGTTGAACTATATCGATTGACTAAAGAAGATATGCGCCCTGGGCTTTTGTCTTTGATAGAAACATATGCGAATCAGTTTAATAAAATATAAAAAAACCCGACTTAGGTCGGGCTAAATTAAGTCCAGCGATTGGAAAGTGCTACTAGGTTTTCTAGGGCGCTAGGTACTTTCTTTTGACGTTCTTCAATAATTAATTTATAAAATTTATAATTAGTCAGAATGATACTCCGTAATGATTGTTTCATGAATAACTCATCCAAATCACCACAACGAATTCCTACAGCAATAAATTCAAAATAATTAAGCATGTAGTGAACAGCATCCAACTGATGTGGATTTAGTTTTGAGTAATCCTCTAATGTTAGACTACAATTATCTCCATTTTTTTTTCTTTGATATGTAAATAACCGAGTTGTAACTTTTAAGTTGCGGGCATATTCATCTGAGAATCTTGATTCCATTAGAATTTGCATAGTATTGGCTTTAGTGGAGTCAATTGTTTGCGCACGAGTTGTAAAAAGCCAGCCTATGATTGCTGCTGTTGCACCGATAAGAATTCCAATAGTTTGTATTGAATCAGATTGTTGATTCGATATCTTACTTGGTGTTTGGGAGTTTGAACTGATTCCGTCAAAGCCCATAAAAGTTGCATTATTAAAGATAACAGACCAAGCAAACATTTCTAGAAATATGATGCCTACAGTATAGATCATAAATAAAAGTTGAACATCTGCTCTAGCTTTAATAAAAAATGGGTCCTTAATATATTTTAAATAGTAAAAGTAAAGAAGAATATAAGGAGTTAATAATAATAAAGTTCTTGTTTCATTAATTGAATCTAAAGTCATTTTTTATGCCCAAAAAAAAGCACCCACAATGTGGGTGCTTTCCACTTGTCGATTAGCCCAAACCGATACCATCATTGAAGACTACTCCTGTTAATTTGATAGCGTTCATAAACTCTCTCCAATTATTATTCTCATAAAGAAGTCCGATAGGACCTGAGATATCTGACTTTCAGCCTATCCGAAAGACAGTTAGACAAACCTATGCGATACATAGTTTTGTCTTATTAAGTATAGCGAAACACTACGAAATCATGTGTAGCGATCATGTTGCATACTAGATACGTCAGTAAGTTCATTCTTTATTGAGACGTTAACTATGATTTAGTTATACGGTCAAAAAGTTATGAAGATACTTAGCATCGTTTGCACAGTGTATATACTTGACAATTTTCGGTCAATGTTTTTGGATTAATTTTTATTATTATTCATAAATATATTTTTCTTAAAAAAATATATTAAAACAGCTAGTTATAGAGATATTGTAAAAATTAACTCATTAAGTATTATAAAGTTTTATAAGATTCAATAGAGAATACAATAACCCAGCCTTAGCTGGGTTTTTTCTTATTTGGCTTGAACCGCTCTGGATATGTTTCTTACTTGAAAATGAATTGTGTTGATAATTGCCGAGAATTCCTTTTCGTTTAGGTGGTCATCAACTTTCATTTTAGTCATTGCAAAAAGAAAACTTTCGAGGTTTTCCAAAGGAAATTCAATTTCTTCCAATATTTCTTCAGCCGACATTTTTCTTTGGCTGTCTATGTCTAACGTAGAGTGCATTTCTCCCCCTGTCTATTGATCATGGGCGTATTGTCTTAAAATTCATGTTAAAAATACAGTAGGGCGCGACATCTTGTGTCGCTCTACTGTGTTGAATAATCTCAATTTATACAGAAACTTAGCTTGTACCAATCAAATAAGGAAGCTTAGGTCGTGTATCAAATATCCAGCATTTCACGGTTTTCTTCGTGATATTGCTATGCACTGGATGGTTGTGCTGCATGTAGACAGGGAAAGGGCTACGACTATGCATCAGTATTGATGACAGTTGATTTCGAGGTGGTAGCCCTTCCATAGATTGATAAATTTGCATGAGATTTAGAGCCATAATATTTTGATTACGGCTATGGTTGAGTTTATCCATACCATAGTTTTGTACTGATACCCAAAAGTCTTCAAGCATTTTGTTTTGTATCAAATTCTTGGATTCTATGGTTAAGCAATTTATCGGTAGGATTTCGCGGCAAAGGTTAGTTTTATTGTGCCAAATGACTTCTGCATTTTTCATATAGCCATTTTGGTCATAAAAGATCTGACTAACCGTATAAAGTGGCCCACCGGACTTTAGTTGAACTACGGCACCCTCATGGATCTGCTGACGAGTTTCTTCATCGTTATATAAAATCGCCAGCATTTGGTTAAAGGTGTTGATATAGGCTTCTTTTATCTTGGCAGCAGCAGCTCCAGTAAAGCCCATGACCAAGAAAATAAAACCGTCTTTGGTCATTTCAAACATTGGTAATTTTCGACCAGTACTGTCTAAATATTCACTAAGCGTAAAATTGCGCTCAGTGAAATCAGGTGAGCAATCTAGGTTTTCAAGTTTGCGTAATACGTCCTTATGCTGCTTTCCAAAAATCTCTGCAACCTTAAGGCTATCTGTTTTGACCTGCTGATTTTGGATAAATACAACATTATCTAACTGGTTCAATGTCATCATGTTTAAGCCCCCCAGAATAGGGTTGAGAAACTTAATCCAGCGACACTGATAAAAATCGCGGTGTCAAAGATGTTCTTGAGTAGTTTTTTACGTTTGAGTTGACGCTGGCGTTGTTGGTATGCAGCTAAGTCATAGATAGGGGAATGTTCTTTTAGGTTTTTTTGAGCGTGTGAGTGTGTAGCAGTAAATGTTTTCATTTGCTGTTCCTTGTATCAAGTTTAGTTTTAACCTGACACCATCTTTTCCACGAGATGGTGACAGACTGAACAGGGGTGGAAATACCGTGATACAAGAAACGGCCAGCCATAGGGCTGCCCTGTCCAGCCTGCCAAAAAGCAGCAAAGCTGAATTTTAAGCAAAAAAATAGCCCATAGACGGACTTTTTGCGTCTTGTATCAAAAATATTTCAGGTTTCCACGCCTGGCTAAATGACTTATGTCTATCTAGCTTTTTTAGAGTATCTTAGATACTATTTGAGAGTCAAGACTTTATAAGAATAATGCAAATTTATGAAACCGTATCAAAGAGCAGCATTGGCATTAGCAGTTTTAAAAATAGAAAATAACAGCGCGAAATCAAGTATTTATGATTTTGGTGAGTCTAGATATTGTAATATCTCTGGCAGTGTTAATCCTCAAGAAATTAAACTTTATGATTATGATAGGGGGGCTTATTTTGAAGGACGATTTAATGGTTCAGAATACAGTTTGTATGACTACGAACACTCTGAATATATTTCCCTAAAAAGAAAATCTAATAGAAAATATGAAGGTTATCATTATGGTAGTTCTAGTTATTATGAAATAACTGTGAGTGGAAGCAGCATTAGTTTTTATGATTACGGCACTGGTGAATATTATAGTTTTTCTTAACTATTTATTTGTGTAGTTGTCTTCCCTTAAAGCCATCTTCAGCTTTTGATGACCATAGATTCCTTTGGATGAGAAGTTCCCTAGCATGATTGCGTTCTTCAGCTGTAGTTTGTTGTTTTTCTTCTTTCCATAATCCATATTTAACTTTTGAAAATGCTAAAACTACTAGATAGGAATTCCACGATTGATAATAACAAATTGCTCTTTTAATTTTGTCATGATGATCAGGATGGATCTGTAAGTCTTTGATGATCTCTCCTGTGATACCACTCCAAAGTGGGAAGATGTATTCCTGACGGTAATCAAATAGGTGGGGATACTTTACCATCAACATTTTTAGCACTGCCTTACTATTTTCTAAAGACTTCTTTGATGCCATAACTATTTAAAATTTAATGTACTTTTGTTGTAGAATAGAAAAAGTATCTTAGATACTAATTTTAATCAACATTAATTCAAAATTTGGTATATTTATAGTAGTTAAGTATTTTTTACTAGGGTTTATGATGAGTAAGTCAAAAAGTAAACAGAAATCAGTAAATTTCGATGATGAAGTCCGTATCGTAAAAGATGACGAAATGGTTGTTGAAAGAGTTGTTCCTGTTTCAGAAGCAGAAATACTAGGGATGTTCATAAGAAAAGATAACTCAGGTGTATTGTTAGAATTTGGTTACAGTAAAAATGATAGTACGAATACTGCAATCATTGATACTAGGAAAAAATTGCCAATTAAAATGGCAAGAGAACTTTACGAAAAATTAAAAAGACATTTTGAAAAAGAAAATGAAAGTTCATCAGAGGCATGAATATGTTTATTATAAAATCTCATTCAATTGAAGATTTATCTTCCGATGGAACTATGTATATAGTTAATAAAAAGGAGGAGGAATTTAATTGTGCTGAAGAAAATTCTGTTGATTATTTAGTTTCAAAAAAACAGATGCATAAACCATATTGGGGTGTTATTGAAAGTTGTATAATTAGTTCTAAGGCAAATTTTAATTTAGAAAACTTGTATCAAGTTATTTTTGATAAACATGAAGGGATATCTTGCTTAACAGATTATTGCAATCTTTATGAGGTTTTAGAGGAGTTGAAAGAATATGAATTCTCTAATAAAACTTTTATAAATTTTGTAAGACATTTTCCTATTCTTGATGATTATATTGAGTCTAAGAATTACCATATATCAGCAGAAACCAATTCAATTAGATTTCATATATGGAAGAATAATATTAATTTGGTAATTAACTTTAATAGTAATTACTTGATTGATTTTTTTTCGTATGATAATGATGAACGTGCCGTAAATGATAAGTTAATCTATAGTATGAAAGGAACATTTTCAAGTTCGAGTGATTTAAGAAAATCATATAAAATAGAACGATTGTTGTCGATATTAGGTGAGGCTAATGATAGTCAATATATCTGGGAATTCTCTGCATATAGTTCGTTTAAAAATAATGATGCTTCACAAATTGGAAATTTTAATAAAACCGAAATGTCACTAAAGAAGAAATTAAGTAATAGAGTAAAGTAATGTCTGGGTTCGATTTATTAGCTGATACACATGAGTTGATTGAAGATGAGGAGCCACTTAAATCCTTTGTCTCTAATTTAAATGGCGTTGAAAAGTTATGGAGAATTACTGATTTATCTAAACCAAATTATTTTAAACTTAGACCTATAGATCAAGGTAAAATTAGCTTAATGGATATGTTGAGTGATTTTACTGATAATAATAGTACAGTAAATGAGTTTGATTTGTTTTTTTACTTCATGGTTATTCATAAACTGAAAAGAAAGCATCCTAAACATCTTGAGCAATTGCTTAATTTGAATAGTGTATATCTAAAAATCAACTTATTAATTCAGACAATAAGATCAACACCTGATTTTTTTAAGAAAATATCTTACATTAAGTTAACGCCTGGTAATGAAGAAAAACCATATTGTCAGCATTGGGAGATGTTATATACTGATCCTAAATATGATGAAGATAAGGATCTTATAAACTTGCTTGAGAGGTGTTGTGAAAAAAGTCATAATTTCCCCTCAGTCACTGAGGAGTATATTGATTATATTTATAAACTTGAACCAAAAATGCAGCAACAAGTAGCCTAGAAAAATTTAAATTATAAAGCCCCTGTCTAGGGGCTTTTATTTTAGGCAAAGTAATATAGGAATAATGTAATAGAAATAATAATCCCAATCATAATTCCGATAAGGGTTGGGTATAACCACATGGATCCACCAGTTCAATTTTTGAGTTATGCTCATTGATTAATTTTTCTAGCTCTAATTTTTCATCTAAAGAAATTGGACCAGCAATCACGACTGTGAGCTGAGAAAGCTTCTTTAAACGAATAAAATGGAAGTCTAGAATTAACCATAAGACTATTAGGAATAATACAAAAAGAACGATGAGAAAAATTGGAAAATTTGTCATTTAAAAGTACCTTTTTGCAAGTTTTTCTTCAGTGTTTTTACATTCAACACAAAGTGTTATGGAACCGTAACGTTGACGTTCTACAGGGATGTCATTTCCGCATTCTTCACATTCAGTAAGTGAAGGGCTGCTGTAGTCATTTGGAATCACTTGAACTTGATCCAATTGATTTTGTTGTGCGATATCAAATTTCTTAGACACGTGATACCTGTGTATTTCTATTTTTATGTGGAGATGGTGGAAGATTTATTTCTGGATTCGGTGTGCCTGATGGTGAAAGTTCAAATTCGATCTGAAAGAAACCTTGTGCTGTAAAACCACATTCAACATTTGAACATTGCGCGTGGAATCTTCTTAGAAGTGGGTTTAATTCGACACTATTTCTTATTGGAAAACTTGAACCACAATGAGGGCATTTAGTACGGCTTGGTCTGGACATAGTGCACCTTTGTATTTTAGTTATAACGAATATACAACAAAATAACTATAAATCGTTATTTAATGTTGAATTAATCACTAAAAATAGTTATTTTAATAAAACCCATTTCGGTCCTTACTTCACCCCAAAGTAGGGATTTTTTTTATTTATTATTTTTATCAATTTTCTCTTGTTCACGTTTCATAGCTACAGTTGCTGCTTTTTTAGATTTATATATATGTACAAGTTTCAATGGTCTTGTTTGATCACCAGATGTTAGCTTGACGCTTTTCCCATTTTCACTGTAATAAACAATTACTCCAGTGAATTGAGCATAATTTTTTCCTATTCGTTTGGTTTTATTTTGTGTTTGAGCTCCATCCTGATTTTGTTCCTTTCCTTGGAAAAGTGTTGAAACGTCATCTGCATCAGGAAGCTGAACTTCTAGTTCGATAGAAGTGGTAAAACCACTTTCATTTAAAGTATGTGTGACGTTTGTTCCTAGCCAGACAATATCATCTATTTCTGATTTTATTCCGTTGAACTCGAATTCTTGTTCAGGAATGATTGTTGGATCTGCTTGGGCTAAAGAATATGATAGTTTTTGTGCCGATCGTTTACATCGGTTGTATTCTGCATTTGCTGCCAGTTCAGCAGTGGTCTTATCACGATGTACGTAGCGAATTTCTTTTAAATTATCCTCACTGTCTCCAACAAATACATGCAGCTTCTTTGATTTGTTTTCTGCGTAATAATAGGCTTTGACACCAGTAATATTGTCTGTGCCAGTACCATTGGTATAGTTGTGTTGATCGCCATCTAATCTTGTAATAATTTTTCGAGGAAGTGCTAGTCCTGAAACTGTTTGACTAGCACCACGTGGTAGTAAAATTAGATGACCATTTTTTACAGTGGCAATTGCATCATGTTCATCAGCAATACGAGTTATCAGGTTTGCGTCTGATTCATTTTGAGCAATATATTTGATGGTTTTATCTGCAAATTTTTCATGAACGATAACTTTTAAATTGTATTCATCACCTATTTTTTCAAAGATTTGCTGAATAGTTTTGTCACTCCAGCTACGTTCACGTTTTTGTTTTAATCCTTCAGATACATCATTGGCCATGGCAGAAATAGAAAGTACATCTGGTGTACCTCGATGAGAAGTGGACTCGACCTTGTATACACCTTTATCAAATAAACCTGTATTGGACCAACCTAACCAAACTTGGATTTTTGCACCTTTGGGTGGAATGTTGAGCAGACCATCTGCGTCACTGAGTTCGATATCCACTGTGTCAACGACGAGACCACGATTGTCTTTGATACTGAGAGACATTAAACGTGTGGCCATTTGTGGTGATATATCTACACCATCAACTTCAACACGAAATATCGGTGTAGGGTATTCAGTTAATTTGTCATATTCATTCATGGCATTATTTGCAATATTTAAAACTTGATTCAGCATTACAAGATCCTACTTAATGCACCAATACCCATACCGACTATGGATCCTAAAATACTAGGCTGCCAGTCGCGAACAATTGTCAGCTTGATTGTGAATTCTGTTTTCCGTGCTGCACCATCTTTGAAGAAAAAGGTTTTGCCTTCTTCTAGGTCGTTAATGATGACTAAGCCATAAATCTTGCCTGTGCCTTCAATGAGGGTATAGGCTTTGCCGGTGTCTCCCATTTGACGAACTATGTCTAGGGTATTTCTGCTGCCTGTAATTTCATGGTAAATCACACCCTGCAAGGTGATAGTGTCTTCACCTTTACCTACAAATTGATAAGCTGGAGAAGCACCAACACGGCTATTGGATGGATGTCGCCAGTTGGTGACACGTTTTAATTCTTGATATGAAGCAGTTCGTAAAGAAAACACGAACATGCCTAGAGCCATCATCATGTGTCATTACTCCGTGTCGGTTAAAAATTTACGTTTTGCATTCTGTTCTTCTTGTGCAACACGACGTAATTCGTGACGTAATGCTTCAGCTGAACCTTTTACAAATGAGCCTTCTTTGGCTTGAATGGTGATGTTGATGGTGTCATTACTGACAAATGATTTTACAGAGCCATTACCTATTGAAATAGGTTTAACAGGTTTGGTTTTAACAGCAGTATCTACCACTCCTTGAGTCGCTGTTGTTGTAGCTGCAATAGGTAGGTTATTGGCGTTTGCAATGCCGTTGGCCATACCTTGCATGGTATAGCCACCAATACCCATGAATACACGTGAAGGGGAATGGATACCTAGAATTCCTCTGGCCTTATCAATGACACCACTTACAGCACCTGTGATGGCATCTTTGACGGCATTTACTTTGGATAAAATACCGTTTTTCAGTCCTTCCAAAATCATGGCACCGAAGCCAGTGAACTTTGCTGGAAGATCAATGCCGAACCATGACAGCACTTTTGCAAAAGCTGAATAAAATAGTCCGATTGGACTCCAATTGATAATCAATGCTGAAATACCACGGATACCGCCATTGAACGCTGTTTTGATGGAGTTCCAAATACCGACAAAGAATGATGATATTGGTGCCCAGTTCTTGTAGATCAGTAAGGCAGCTGCAGCGATGGCAAGCACAATCCATGTAATTGGGTTGGTGAGTAAAGCCATGCTCATACCTTTAGCAGCTAATGCGACAACACCAAATGCGCGACCAACCAACATCATTGGACCAAAGACTGCAATTAAACCAATGGATAGGGCAGACAATCCACCGACAATCGCTATAGTACCTACAGCTATTTTGACTAATCCTGATGAAAGACCAGGATTGGCCTGTGACCATTTTTGAACTGAACCCATAACACCATTAAAACTACCCAGCATTGAATTAATGCCTGGTAATAAAACATTACCAATGGTGATGCCTAAGGCTGCCATCGCTTGTTGTGCTAATTTAATGTTATTGGCTGTTGTTGCTGCTCGAGCAGCATATTCAGCTTCCATAGATCCAGCATATTTCTTTGAATCTGAAACAGCATTCAAATTCTTTGTAAGAGTGTCTAGGCCTTGTGAATACTGCATAACAACTGGTAAGGCTTCTGATCCAAATAGTTCATTTGTAATAGATACTTGCTTTTCTTTTGGTAATTTCTTAATTGCTTGTAATACGACTGCAATCGTGCCTTCAGCATCTTTTTGCATGTTCTTTGCAACTTCACCTGATTTCAGGCCAAGTTCATCAAATGCTGCAATTTGTCCTTTGGTTGCTGACTCTCCTTTGGTTAATGCCAGGATAATATTTTTGATACCAGTAGCAGCCACATCAGGTTCAACAGCTGTTAGAGAAGCAGCCATAGCAGCAATGCTGCTGGATGCAAAACCACCGACCTCACCTAAAGCACCAATACGCTGTACGACTTCCATGATCTTGTCAGCCTTGTTTGGTGAGGTATTACCCAGATAGTTAATTTGGTCAGCCAATGCAATCACTTGAGGTTGTGTCAACTTAAATGCTGCTCGCATTTCAGCCATGCTTTGACCTGCTTGATCTGCAGTGATGTCAAATGCTACTCCCATTTTCACGGCTGATTCAGCAAAGCCAAGTAATTCATTTTTAGCAATACCAGACTGAGCACCTGCAGCAACAATGGTTGCAATATCTTTGGCAGCCATTGGCAAGCGAGTGGTCATTTCAATAATCTGATCTGACATTACTTTATACGCTGGTGTTATTTTGCCTGTCTCATCTTTTAGACCATCCACAACTTTGGCTACATCTGCCATGGCTGATTCAAAATCTATAGAAATTTTGACTGGTACTGCTAATGCAGCAGCACCAGCTCCAGCAATAATTAATCCTTTCTGAGCTAACTCATTCGCCTTTGTCATACGGGCCTGCATCTTTTCATAATTCTTTTGAGCAGTTTCGTGTTTACTTAGGGCTTCTTTTTGTTTATTCAGCTCCATGGTGGTTAAATGAATCTTATTTTTAAGATCTGATTCTTCATCATTCAACCGATCCATCTGAATGCCAGCTTTGTTGAACTCTTGTGCCATGTCAGTCAGTTCTTTACTTTGGCTTTTTTGCACTACCATCAGGCGTTTATGTGCAGCTTCAGCACGTGCCAAAGCTGCCACGGTTTCCTGTGCTTGAGGATTAATTTTTAAGGCTTCTTTTAATTCAGCAATGGTCTGTTTGTTTTTGGCCAATGACAGGGTTATTTTTTCTGACTGTGAAGTGAGTTGACGAAAGCCTGAAATTTTACGTTGCTGTGACTCTAAATCTTTCAATTCTGAATTGGTTTTCTTTAAGGCATCTGCCATAGATTTTGAGCCACCAATGATGGTTTTTATGGGTCCAGATACTTTGTCTGTAGCATTGAATAGGACTTCTAATTTTAGTTTTGACATTGGTGGACTCGTTTACACGTTGGTTTGGTGACGTTTCAGCGCAAGGTGATGCCATTTGCTTAATTCGATTATGTCCATGTCATCGTATGCGCTAGGTGGCCAATGAAAGATGCAGGCAATGTTTGCAATTGCTTCATCTACTTCATCAACCAGTTTTATTGTTGTTCCTCTTTGATTGCTTTCTGCAGATCCTTCGGGTACAAAAAAGTGACTAGGTGTCCTCCAAGCTGAGCGAAGTCAACTGGATCTAACTCAAGTACTTGCTGTGGAGTTAGAGCAGGGGTGGTGACTCGTGGAAGAACTTTAATCAAAGCATTGACATCATGTTGGTAGATCGCCTGTAAGCTGACACCGCTGAGTGCTTTCACGTTGGGTTTGCGAATGGTAATGTGAGTGATTTTCTGACCACCAGATGTGATAGGTTCTTCAAGTGGCACGACTTCTTCATTCGGATTCTTAATGAATTCTTGATTCTGTAATTGAACTTCAGTCAATGTTTGAATGTTGTCCTGGTCTTGAGTATTCATGATGCATTCCTAAAAATAACAAATTAAAAAAACCTTGCACAAAACGTTGTTCATGCAAGGGTAGGAAAACTTAAATGCCGAGCGCGTTACGTTGCTTCGCCAAACGATCAACACCATCAATCACTTCTTTGAAGCCAAGGATGTCGATTTCGATTTCAACTTTGCCGTTGACTGTCAACTTGTAATAAACACAGTTGGTCACGACCTTATGTTCAGTGTCTTCACCTGGTTCAGAATCACCGCCATCAATTTCTTCATGACGACCACGGACCACGACTTCGACTGCATCGACTTCACCTGTGTCATCACGCTGATAAGCACCAGTAAAACGCATGTACACGCCATCGATCTTTTCCATACCATACTGGCGTAATGTGAGCAGGTCTAAACCACCGAATGTGGATTCAAGCACCAAGCCATCATCGGACATACCCATGTCCGTTTTGACTGTGCCATTCATACCGCCACCACGATAGTCTTCAGTTTTACGACCTAATTTGGGTAAAACCACGGTTTTGATTTCACCTAAATAACTTGAACCTTCATTGAAAAGATTCATGTTTTTGAGTTTGCTAGGTAATCCCATGCGTTAATTCCTTATGCTGTAATCGAAGCAGCGAAATCAGCCAAATAACGGTCTGTAATGCGCTGACGGAAACGAAGATCTTCAAGCGGTGGCACTGGTGTATAGTCGTAATCGATATTTGCTTGGCCAGCTTTTAAAAAGTCTTTTGGATTGGCTTCAGGATCGAACCAAGCATCGCCACCCATGAGATATCCAAGACGTGTCCATTCACGCTGTTTTGACTTGATACCTTCGATCATGTCTGTGAAAAGTGAGCCGTGCATTGGTTTATCGACTGCCCACATATGTGCTTCAGCAATCGTATCTGCCATGATTTGTGCAGTACGTGTGTAGTTCTCGAATGGGAATAAAGGATCGTCAGAACAAGTACGTGATCCCCAGAAACGGAAGCCATCTTGTTGAATGAGCGTGGTGATTTGATTGCTATTGAGATAACCAGCATCAGTCGCAGGGTCTTGCAGATCCCACGTTACATCGGCATCGATACCAGTGACACCCTGAACAGCTACGTTGGATAAGGTTTTATGCCAACCAATTTCATTGTCAATCTTTGCACGTAAGCCCATGGCACATGCCACCGCTGGAACGGTTTCGGTTTGTGCTGTATCGACATTAAACGCCACAAAGTTCGGCCAAATGATCATGAGTTCACGTGAAGCGAATGCGTCACGATAAGCCACGACTTCTTCTTTAGTTTGGCATCCCCATGCATAGGCATAAGCAAAGGCACGAAGTTTCGGTGCAATGACAGCAAGTTCTGTAGCTACCGCTTGAGTATCAAGACCAGGTGCGCCAATGATACGTGGCTGAACACCCAACTTGGTTTTGGCTGTGAGTAATGCTTTTAAGCCAGTGTATTTGCCTTGTGCAGTCACTGTACCCACGACATTTGCCGTTTGTGCAGCTTCTTCTGCAGCAGCTGCCACACGAACCACCACACAAAGTGAATTGGTTTGATTGGCCATCGCTTGAAGTGCAGTTTTTAATGTGCCTGATGTGCCAGCTTTGGCCACAGCAGCTTGAATGTTGGTGAGTAGTACTGGTGTATCCAATGGGAATACAAGTGGATCTGCATCTTCTGCAGTCGCAACTAAGCCCTGAACAGCAGTTGCAATGGTTCGAATTGGTCGGGTGCCTTCATTAATTTCTAAGACACGCAGACCGTGGTGATAATCTTCCATAAAAAAAGCCTGTTATTGGAGGTTTTAATTCAATAGACAGGCTTGCATTAGTTTAAGGCAGTGTTAAGTTTCGGAA
This sequence comes from Acinetobacter sp. SK-43, assembly GCF_015351505.1. NCBI lineage: Bacteria > Pseudomonadati > Pseudomonadota > Gammaproteobacteria > Moraxellales > Moraxellaceae > Acinetobacter > Acinetobacter sp. SK-43. The sequence goes on along the minus strand of NZ_JADKPY010000081.1, from coordinate 1,257 downwards.
ATTGTGAAACTAGGTTTATACAATTACAAACTATTTGGCGTTAATTAAAGACATGACATCGGGATTTTGTGCTAAAAACTCAGCCAATTTTTCTTCAGGCGATACTACCTGCTGAACTTCAGGCTTTTGGATCAGTTCCCACTTAAAGCCATTCCAACGTGGCCATTGATCTTCAGGCCATTCAGTTGGCGGTGCAGTTTCGACACAGCCAGCAGGCAGAGGGAAAACACCAGGTTCAAGGGGTGATTCATCTGCCACTGTTTCACCGACAAATAGCCCTGAATAATTGGTTTGATACACTGTAATTTGATTCATAGTCTATTCCTTAGTAGCGAATGCAGGCAAGCCAAGCGATGTTCCGTGGACGGTTTTCATTGCCGACAGTTCCATTTGGGTTTGGATTATCACCACTATATTCAGTGCCATCACTGGTGTAATAAAAATAGTTGTCCCAATCCAGACCACCATTTGAACCTAATTTTCCAGCAGTTACTGAACGACCAAATGGCCAAGGTGTGTTTACATAGTTTTCACCCATAGAATGATGTTTATGTTTTAGCACTTGTTGCGATTGTCTACTGCCGACGACACGCCCTGCATCGATACCACGACCATCATCTGCATAACGTGGAAATTCACCACGTGCATCTGGCACGTTAAATGTGTTTACACCATCACCAGCACCGAAATAAGTACCAATCGCAGCAAACAGATCTGCGTATGCGGTACGTGAATAGGCAGCACCATTACATTTCAACAGGCGATATCCGACAGGAATATTTGGTGTTGCCAATTCAATTACTGTGCCTGGTGGACAATCATTAAATTTGGCTTCATCTGCACTCATGACACCTAAGTTTTGACGTGCCAAAGGCTTATTTAAAACATCTGAAAGATTATTTTTTTGTGCCAATGGGTAGGGTGCAGCACCCAAAGGTTCATTTTGAACAATCAGAATTTTTGCACCAGGATAAGCTTTGCCTAAAGTGATGCGTGTGGCTGATGTTGCCTGCCATCCATCTACACCGGTCTTTTGAGTAATTCGATCACCATTGATATAAACCGCTGCACCATGTGTGGTGGTTTGACTTAGATCTACAATGAGTTGGTCGGCAACCAGTGATTGTTCTTCTTCAATGGTATTGACGAACACTTCAGCAGATCCAGCATCTCCCCATTCTGTATCACCATCTGCATTGGTTTTTTTCTTGAGTACTTGTCCAATGGTACCGCCTGGAAACATATTTGCAGGGGTCA
>NZ_JADKPY010000009.1:0-54460 GCF_015351505.1 Acinetobacter sp. SK-43 | reverse complement strand
CTCTTAAAGAATCTGGCAATAGTGTTCTTGTAGGGCATAGTTCCATTATTTCTGACAATACAATTTAAGTAAATCAATAATAGGGATGCAATATGATAAAGATTAGAAACTTTCCAGAAAATGCCCGAATTACCTTTCTCGGCTCTATTTTTAAGGATCATAAAAATAGTGAATGGAATATTCATATTGGTTTAGAAAATCACTATACCCATTTACCAGATTATGAAAAATATATGGTAAAACATGCTCGTTTTTCCAACATGCCACTATTAGCAAAAAATAGAAGATTTAATCAAACCAAAGAAATCCCCTCCTACAATGAATCGATCATCACCATTCAAATTGATGATTTTAACAATTGGAAAATAACAACAAATAAATCAGGACAGTACATATTTAGCTACATTGTGAGCGACTTAAAAGGTACATATAAGGATATTCAAATCCATTTACCACACATAGAACTGGCACGAGTTTTGTTTTTCCATAATGCTTATTTATCTAAGGCAGCTTTAGATCAAAGAAAGCTAACAACAGAATATTATATTGTCCCAGAAGAACATCAAACCATTATTCACGTTCATGAATTTTGCCGCTTTCCCCCCAATCAATATGATAGTGTTGGTATGCGTCGCCTACTGTCATGGATATTACTTGATACTGAGGCACGAGCGTCCTATGAAAGTATCTCCAAACATTTTTCGATTGAGCAAGTTAAAACTAAAACACAAACCTTTTGGAATTTCAATTTTGCACCGCCCTCACTAATAGGGGCTGAAATTACAATGAAAGTTTACTTCAGTGAAAAAAGCCAACAATATTATGTGAATGAAATCATTGGGATTGCTAATTTACCGACTGATATTTCTAATGAAGTGATTTTTTGTAGTCCAAAATTTACCGTAAAAAATAGTTATGAAAAAACAGGTGGAAACTCTGGAGGACGTAATACCTCCAACGATGATCCAACCATTGATGATGAAAAAGAAGCGGATAGTGATCGGAAAATTACCCAAATTGAATCTCCAAAAATCACTATGTCCCTTGCCAGTCCTTATGAAACAAAAAAGGCAACACTTAAACGTTCAGGTAAGAAAGGTATACCGAATCATAATGATGTTGAAATTCTACCTGATCATAGTGTGAGTACAGGTGAAGCCACGATCTTTGGTGAAATTGGCCGTGGAGAATTTGAGAATGTCCATGATGATAGTGATGACCTTGCATTTTTCATGAAAAGATTTGAAGCATTCAAAGTCATGGTTGAACAATTTGCATCACAACATCGTATTCAGCCCATCATTCATGTACATAAGCTGCCTGCGGTCAATCGTTCCAAGCTACATAGAACCCATGATGGTAATCCGAGGTGTATTATTGAAGTCCAACTTAGTTTTCAAGGCAAAAAATTTGTCATTCTGGAAATAGATACCAGTGATAATCTAAAGCCTCTTTCTACACTGATTCTCAAAATCTCAGATACAGATATCTGGAACGCACATTTTCCAACTTTTCGGAAACAAGTCGTTAAACGCTCATTGCGTTGGCCAACAGCCAAGTCTTTACAAGATATAGGGATAAGGAAAACCTTTAATCACCCACGAAATCTAGCCGAAATGACTGAGTCTGATGAGGAGTTTAAAAATTGGGGGAGACGACTAGAAGATGCTTTACTGTCCTTATCCTAATGATTTCTGACTCAAATTAGGGCATATCTTTACAGGGGTATTATCCTTTTTTAAGGATTAAGCTTGATGAAAATCTTTTATTAATTTAAGCTGCTCTTAGTTTTCTAATTTTCCTTAATTTTCATGGAATTCAATTTTGCATAATGGGCGATCTCAATTCAAATCTCATGGCTTTAAGTAGTTATGCACTAGATTCCACAAAAAAGGAAGACTTATTAGATCAATACCTACAAGAAACCTTATGTCAAATGATGGATGAGTATCATAAAAATCAAACTCCTATAGACATTGATTTTAGAAAACTGATTCATTGGTTACGAGCAGGCGATCAATTAACTCATCAAATTCACCCATACCCAGCGAAGCTATTACCTCATATTGCATATTTTTTTCTTAAAGCTCATAAAAATCTTACACAAAAATTGGTACTTGATCCTTTTTGTGGGTCAGGAACTGTAGCTCTGGAAGCCTCTATACATGGATTTTTACCTCTAGTTGCTGATGCAAATCCTTTAGCACTCTTATTGACAAAAGTAAAAACCACTCCCTATTGTATAGAGAAATTGATAAGAATTAAGGAAAAAATATCTTATAAATATATAAGGTATAAGGTCGCACCTACAATAGACATAGTAAATCCTGATTTATGGTATCTACCAGAACATAAAAAACAGTTAGAAATTTTATTAAGAACTATTGAAGAAATAGTAGATCAGGAAGAAAAAGCTTTTTTTAAAATTTGTTTCTCTTCTCTTACTAAAAAAGTTAGTTTCGCTGATCCTGCGATTAGTGTTCCAGTTCGCCTAAAAACTAAAGAGAAGTTTTCCCCTACAATAAATGCACGAATTAATAAAAGGTTGGATTGGATTAAAAGTGCTAATATTATTCAAGAATTTAATATTATTGTGGATGCTAACATTGAGCGAGTAATAGAAACAAATAATAAATATCCAAATCGTTCCACTGCTAAACAAGTTGGTATTGATGCAAGATCATTATTTACCAATCTTAATGATTCAATACCAATGCCAGATAATTCTGTCCCTTTAGTCATTACATCTCCACCTTATGGAAGTGCACAAAAGTATGTCAGAGCATCTAGTCTGTCTCTAAACTGGTTAGAACTTGCCTCTCCCAAAGAACTTCGCTCTTTAGAAGAAAAATCAATTGGGAGAGAACATCTAAGAAAGACACCTTTACATTTAGAAGAAAGTAATCTGCCTGAAGATTATGTTCAGCTCCTTAAAAAAATTGCTCATAAAAATGAACTGAGAGCTAGGATTACTCAAAAGTATCTAATTGAAATGTCTCAAGTTGTTGATGAAATTGCCCGAGTGACAGCACCTAATGGGCGTGTTATATTTGTACTAGGTAATAATCAAGTTTGTGGTGAAACACTAAGAAATGATAGATTTATCATTGAATGTTTCCAAAAACATCATCTAAAACTTAAATTAATTTTAATTGATGACATTAAATCAAGAGGTTTAATGACTAAACGGAATCGAACAGCATCTGTAATTTCTCGTGAAACGGTTCTAGTTTTTGAAAAATAGAAGAGTGTATTCCATGAGTATTACTTATTGTATGTAATCAGCTTGCAGCAAACTATGGATATTTTAATTTTTTAAAGGAAGATATGTTGAGACCTGACTTTCAACCTAAATTAGAAGCCTATAAAAACCAGCTCATGAAACTTAGCTCTCATGCTTGGGATTATGATAAGAAATGGCCAGAAATAGAACAATGGCTTAGTAATTTTACTGGTCGCTGTTTTCCAAAAGAGGAAGAATACCTATTAGCCCTGCATTTGCTTACACACTTTATCTATTTTGGTAATTCAACTATTAGAGAAATGCTTAAGGCTTGCTATGAAGAGCAATTTATTATTCCTTTAAAACAAGAAATACGTAAAGCAAATGGCGATACCACTGATATTAATTTGATCAACAGTTTATTAATTCAAGAGATCAACAAAACTCTCTTTATTGGTGCTGGGAATCCCTCTGAGAGCGGAGCACATTTGCTTTATTTTTTCAGACAAATGAATAATTTATCAAAAGAAAGGTTTTCTGACTTCTATGGAGCATTTTATAAGGATCAAATTTCAAATGAACTCCATCCACAATCAACTTTAATTAATAGGTATATTTTTTTTGACGATTTAGTTGCATCAGGTACCCAAATAACAGGCTATTTAAAAGATCGTTTGATACAAATTCGAGCTACTAATCCTTCAATCAAGCTCCAATTTATGTGTCTTTTTGCTACAACTGCTGGACTAGAAGCCCTAAATACCGTTGAAATGTTCAATGGGAATGCTCATTGCTTATTTCATTTAGATGATTCCTATAAGGTATTCAGTAAAAAATCTAGGAATTTTAAGTCAGTGAGAAAACCTAGTCGTAGAAAACTTAAAAAATTCTGTCAGGTCTATTCAACATATTTAGGCTTTGAGGAGCCACATAAATTAGGCTATAAAAATTGTCAATTGATGATTGGATTTTCATATAACACCCCTGACAATACTTTGCCAATATTCTGGGCAAAACACCCAGTTTATTGGACACCAGTTTTTGCTAGATATAGCAAAATATATGCTTGAGGCAATTATGAATTCTGTAAATCCTTTTGGTTCTCTTCGCGCAGCGGAATACACGGATGAACAAATAAATCACTTATGGGTTGATTTTGAGTATGATATTAAGTCCTCTATTTTAGATTTATCAGGTGCAACACCAAAATATATTTTCGGAGGAAAGGGGTCTGGTAAAACTCATATTCTTAGATATTATTCATATCTTGTTGCTAGACAACGGCAGGATAAATTAACGGGTGTAGAAGTCTTAGAGCAGCTGGGTGCACTTACTATTTTTTATAGATGTAATCACTTTGGGGCTTCTAAATTTGATTCTTTACCTGAAAACTTGAAACAAATAATCTTTCAAGCATATGTAGAATTAACTTTGTTTGAAGCAGTGGTCGAATGTTTAATTGATATTAAAAATACTACGACTGATTTAGCTTATAATGACGAAGATTTTCTAGCCGAAATTCGTAGAAATATTGGTCATGATTCTTTAAACTTAATACAAGATCTTGATAGTTTACGAGTATGGATTTTTGAACATAGAGTTCTAATTGATAGAAACTTGAATAAATTTATTTTTATTAAAAAAGTTGAGCTTTTTGAGTCAATATTATTGATAAATAACTTATTTAGCTTTATTAAGCCTGCAATAAATATATGGTCAAATGCTTTAACCAACTTTCCTTTAGTTTTCCTTATTGATGAATTTGAAAATTTAGAAAGTAATTATCAAAGTATATTTAATGATTTTGTAAGAATGGCTAATTCATTTGTATCTTTTAGAATTGCAACTAGACCTAATGGGGTTAGAACCAACACAATTACTGGTGTAAATGAGAGTAATCTAAGTGGTCATGAATTTCTAAAGATAAATTTAGATGAAATACTTATGAGTCAAGATACTAAACACTTTATAAATAATTTTATAGTCAATCGTCTTTATAATAATCCAAATATACATGTCAAGATTAATGCCAATCAATTATTTGATTCATTAGATACAAGTGACCTATTACAAGAAGCAATACGTACTTTGGATCTTCCTATTAATAAAATTCTAAAATTAACAAAAGAAAATTTTATTAGAAGTTTTCCTAGTGATTTTCGTCAATATGCTGATTCCACTTTTTCTGTACTTTGTGATGATATAGATGAGCTTATCCTAAAAAAACTTAATATTTTAAGATTTTGCAAAGAACGTAAAAATAGTACTAATTTCTTAGAAATAGCCCAACAGATTCATTCTGAAAGCTTAATATATAGAGAAAAAGAACAACGCCGAACTGGGAAATATGCAACTTCATTCAATCACTATAAGTATGATCTATTTGCACAGATATGCTTGGATGCTAGATATAAGACAAATATCCCATATGCAGGTTTTGAAACAATTTTCAAAATGTCATCTGGAAATCCAAGAAATGTATTAAATATCTTAAATAAGATATATGAGTTGTTGTCTTTTGAAGGAAAAAGTTTTTATTCTCAAGAGAGTATCGATATTGAGACTCAAACAAAAGCAATTAATCAAGCTGCTAAATATTTTGCTGAAGAGGATTCTAATTATGGTTCTTTAAGTGACAAGGCAAAAAAAGCAATGTTTAAATTCGCTGCCTATTTAGCTACAGCAAGATATGCATTAAATATCCCTGAGAGCTCTCCTCTTGCAGCAAGCTTTAAAGATGAAGATTTAAATAGAGAAGCAAAAGAAGTCTACAATCTTGCTGTAGAATTCTCTTTAATCCAAGAAATGCCTGATCCAAGATCAGATAGGAACTCAAAACAATTACACAAACTTATTAAACTCAACCCGATGCTATCACCTTTATGGAATTTGCCTGTAGTATATCGTGGAGATCTAACTCTAAATGCTGATATTCTAAATGCTATTTTTGATCCTGAAAATACAAGCTTTGATGAACATCTGAACAGAGTTAAACGGAAATGGAATTCTATACATATAGATCAATTAGATACGAACCTTAAACAAAATGTTGGATCTACTGCTAAGTTACCAGAACAAGGGAAGTTACCATTTTGAGTATTATTGATTACGATATTTTCTATCGGGAATCACTACCAGTAGAAAATAATCCTATTAACTCGACTCCTTTCGATATCTTTATATCTGCATTCAATGCTAGTGATAGAGTAAAAGAAGTTTTTGACAAAATTAATAGCACCCAAAAATATTGGCTAATCCATCCAGAATACCAATTTTCAGATGAAGAACTAACAGAAGTTCATGCAACAAGCATAATTAAACCTATAGAATTTGGTGAACAAGATCAAGTTAGCTCTTTAATATCCTCGATAAATATTACAGATATAGAAAACACTAAAATTTGTATTGATAGTACAGGCTTTATGAGAAATGTTTTAGCTCTATTAATAATTACTCTAGGGTATCTGGGATGTAAAAAAATTAGTGTACTTTATTCTGAACCAATACAATATATTGAGAACGAAAATACTCACTTCAGTATCTCGGCTCTTAAAGTCAAAGCTTTAGATGGAACTGCTATTACAATCACAACAAATGCTAAAGACTCATTAATAATGTCTATTGGTTTTGATCATGATTTAATGTCACAAGTTGTTAATGATTATGAAAGTGCCACTTTTTATCCTTTGTATGGTTTTCCCTCTTTAAGTGCTGATATGTTTCAACAGAGTGCTTTTAGATCGAGTAATATTATACCAATAAAGGAGAACGATTTAACTACTCGGAAATTCTTTGCACCAGCAAATGATCCATTTTCAACAGCTAAGCAAATTCAAAGGATTGTAGCTATAATTCATCACAGAGAACAAAATTTAAAACATAATATTTATCTTTGTCCTCTCTCGACGAAAGCACAGGTAATTGGTCATGCTTATTATTGGTGGAAAGAGGGACAACATCAAAGCCAGAATGGAATGATAAATATTATCTTACCCATGTGTATATCATATAAAAGAGAAACAAGTGTTGGATTGCGGCGAGTATGGCAATACACTTTAGAGATGTAGGTACTATCGTATAGCAAATATTAAAGGATGAAACTTTATTACTTCTACTTTTTGAAATACGAGAAGAATTTATAATATGGGATGAAACTTTATTTTTCTCAAGAATCTTGCTAAAAGCCTAAAATCAATAACTTGTATTGATTTTAGGATGATACTTTATTACTCAACCACATCGCCTTTCTTCCATTTCTTTTTAGAAACTTTTAATCGTATTAAGCAATATAACGACTGGTTTTATGATTCAATAAAATAATTAAATTTAAAATTACCGCACCCAAAATTGAAAATAGAATTAACTTCCAATCCACATAAAATAAGGATGCCAGTAAAATTGCAACATCGATGCCCATCTGTACTTTTCCAGCAGGAATTTTAAATCTCTCTTGCAGATATAAAACCAACAAGTTAATTCCACCTAAACTCGAACGATGTCGAAATAAGATCAAAAAACTGACTCCCATCAACACATTTGCAAAGATAGTTGCATAAATCGGATTGACATCAGACAACTGAAAAAAATGTGGAATGGTCTCTGTAAAGCTAGCCAGCAAAGCAACAGCAATGAAGGTTTTGACCACCAATCCCATACCCATCTTTTTATAAGCAAAATAATAAAATGGAATATTAATCAGGAAAAAGAGTACCCCGAATTTAATATCGGTCACATAGTGGATGAGTAAGGATAGACCCGCTGTACCACCTGTCATAATGCCCGCTTGCTGCAATAGCGTCATTGCAAAAGATAAGATGAAAGTACCGATTAACATGGCCAAGGCATCCTCAATCTTAGAATGCTGATCTATTGCAGACATGACTGGACTTACCAAAGATACATTTTGATCGGTATTCATAATGGTATAACTCAATAGGAGAACAACAGAAGGGAGAGATCTTTAGAAAAGATATGACATATTTGATCATTTTTATTTAATTTTCGCAATTTTTTCTTATATTTTTACCATAAATGCAATTTATATTCACAATAACGGATTTCGAATGATCAATCAGATATGAATATACAGCAATTTGACTAATCAGCTTTTAGCGTCATAGATCAAATTTTTTTATTTCATCGCGATGCCATTTTCTTTTAATTTTTCTAAAACAATTGAGGTATTTAAGTTACTTACACCAAAATCACTTGAGGACAAGATCCCAATCAGTTTTACCATTTCATCTAAGCTTTTAACAGCGACTTTAAGGGCGAAGTCATAACTGCCTGTAAGTTTATGAATATCTTTAACCGCAGGTTCTCTTAAGAGAAAGTCGACAAAGCGATCATGAGTCGCATCATTATAATTCTGCAATTTAACTTCAATAATTCCCATAATTGGTGTGGGATCTGCACTCAGAGCCACCTGAGCATAATATCCTGTAATCACTTTGGTCTGTTCTAAATGGATTCGTCGACGAGAACATTGCGAGGTCGAAAGCCCCACCAGCTCAGCCAATTCTTGATTAGCTAAACGACCATTGAGTTGTAAATGATGAATAATTTTTTTATCAAAATCATCTAATTCGTCAATCATACAACTCTCAAATAAATCTGGGTAAATACAAAGCATCACTCAATAAAGTGTAGCTTTTTTGGGATATAAACCACAAGTTTAAAGCAAAATACTGGAGGCTTCGATGCGATGCACGCCCTTTTGCGACATATCTTGCCATGCTTGTTGCAAAGAGCCGTTTAAATCAATTGCCTTGCAGGCATCTTCTATCACATAAGTATCAAAACCCAGTTCAGCAGCATCAATCGCAGTCCAAGCAACACAAAAATCTGTAGCAATCCCAACGATATACACAGTATTAATCTGATGTTCTCTCAAATATCCATTCAATCCAGTTGGTGTCTTACGATCTGCTTCCATAAAAGCTGAATAACTATCAATATTTTGATGGCAACCTTTTCGAATAATCAGTTGGGCTGTCGGGATATTTAAATGGGGATGAAATTCAGCATCATGCGTCCCTTGAACACAATGTTTAGGCCATAATACTTGGCGACCATAATCCAATTCGATGGTCTCAAAGGGCTTTTTATTGGGATGATTATCTGCAAAAGAAATATGTTGGTCAGGGTGCCAGTCCTGCGTTAGCACAATATGCTCAAATTTTTGTGCAAGTTGATTAATCTTCGGAATAATTTCATCGGCGTTTGCCACCGCTAAATTTCCTCCTGGCGTGAAACCATTTTGCACATCCACTACAATTAAAACACTTTGTTTTACTTGCTTGAGCATTTGATCACCCTATTTAAATTCCATCATTTTAAAATACGCTGCTGCTTGTTCTATGACTAGTCATGTTTAACTTTTTCAGCAAATGAAAAGAATTCAATACAAAGATCGATTAAAGTTTTCCACAGTTTAACTAAAGCATATTGTTCTTATGTCGCTGATCAGTCATAATTTGCATAATTGTCATTCAACTCACCATATTGATTGAGTGACGAATCAAAATACTGCAACCATCCAATATTTCGTTTCAAATACTTCAATCTCGGATGGGAAAATAGGATATTTTTTCAAAATGACTCAGCTAGCACAGAATATTCAAGGCTCAATTGTCGCAATCGTCACCCCTATGTATGAAGATGGCAGCGTAGATTGGAAGAGTCTTGAGAAGCTTGTTGAGTGGCACATCCAACAAGGTACTCACAGTATCGTTGCGGTCGGCACAACAGGCGAAGCATCGACCCTTAGTATGGAAGAACATACTCAGGTCATTAAAGAGGTGATTCGTGTTGCAAACAAACGCATTCCGATTATTGCGGGTACAGGTGCAAACTCAACACGCGAAGCGATTGAGCTGACCAAAGCTGCGAAAGCATTAGGCGCAGATGCAGCATTACTTGTAACGCCATATTATAATAAACCAACTCAGGAAGGCTTATACCAACACTATAAAGCTATCGCTGAGGCCGTTGATATTCCACAAATTCTTTATAATGTTCCAGGTCGTACGGGCGTGGATATGCAAAATGAAACTGTTATTCGTCTTGCAGATGTGAAAAATATTATTGGTATCAAAGATGCAACAGGCGATGTTCCACGCGGACAAGCTCTCATCGAAGGTTTAGCTGGTAAAATGGCTGTTTACTCAGGCGATGATGAAACTGCTTGGGAACTGATGCTACTAGGTGCTAAAGGCAACATCTCTGTAACTGCGAATGTTGCACCAAAGCAAATGAGTGACGTCTGTGAAGCTGCTTTAGCTGGCGACAAAGAAAAAGCTCAACGTTTAAATCAACAAATTGCAAATCTACACAATATTTTGTTTTGCGAATCAAACCCAATTCCTGTGAAATGGGCTTTGCATGAGATGGGTTATATCAGCACTGGTCTTCGTTTACCGCTAACCCCTCTCGCTGAACAATATCGTGAACCTATCCGTAACAGTCTAAAAGCTGCGGGAATAATTTAATACGAGCAATTTATGATGCAATTACGTCTTGGTGTTGTCCTTGTTATTTCAGCTTTAAGTTTGGCTGGTTGTGGTCGCTTTGCCCTCAATAATCACTCATTAGATTATAAAAATGCGAAAACACTGGAACCTCTCAAATTCCCTGAGAATGCAACGGTAAGACCATTTACACCATTGTATCCAGCTCCAACGGTTGATCCACTTGCGATTCAACATGCACCTACATTCGAAAATAAAAGTGGCAACCGTTACGCTTTACCTCGCCCTGATCCGATGCAGGCAACAGCGAATACCAGTGAAGCGACTTCAGCAACTTTAGGTCGCCCTCAACTTGTAATGGATGGCAATAAAAACCCATTACTTAAAGTTGAAGGTCCAACTGCTGCAGCTTGGCAATACACTTTCGCAACATTGAGTAGTCTCAACTATAAGATCGTCTCTCAAGCAGACAATGGTTATGAGGCGACAATTACTGTAGGTGATCAAAATTACCTACTCAAACTCTCTGCTGTTGGCTCAAGTAATACTGTTGCTCTGTTTAAGCTAGATACAACTTTTGCTGACCCTACTGTCGCAACTGAAGTATTAGCCCAGATTTATCAAAATTGGCCAGCCTAGTCGTTTACTAGGCATATTTTTCAAAAGGTTCCCCCATGTTAAAACAAACCTTGCTCTATACTGGTAAAGCAAAATCTGTGTATGAAACAGATAATGCTGACCACCTGATTTTAGTCTTTCGTGATGATGCCTCTGCGTTCAATGGCGAAAAAATCGAACAACTAGATCGTAAAGGCAAGGTCAACAACCGTTTTAACGCCTTCATCATGGAGAAGTTGGCTGAAGCAGGTATCGAAACTCATTTTGAAAAGTTACTTTCTCCAACGGAAGTACTTGTTAAAAAGCTTCAAATGATTCCTGTAGAGTGTGTCATCCGCAACTATGCTGCTGGTTCACTTTGCCGTCGTTTGGGTGTTGAAGAAGGCAAAGAGTTAACGCCTCCTACATTTGAATTATTCTTCAAAGACGATGCTCTTGGCGATCCAATGGTAAATGAATCGCAAGCAATCGCTTTAGGTTGGGCAACTGCCGATCAACTTGAAAAAATGAAAGAACTTACTTACCAAGTGAATGATGTACTTAAAGCATTATTCGATGCAGGTAATATGATTCTTGTTGATTTCAAACTTGAATTTGGTGTGTTCCATGACCGCATCGTATTGGGTGATGAATTCTCTCCAGACGGTTGCCGTTTATGGGATAAAGATACCAAGAAAAAATTAGATAAAGACCGCTTCCGTCAAGGTTTAGGCGGTGTGGTTGAAGCTTATGAAGAAGTTGCTGCGCGTTTAGGCATCAACTTAGATGATATCTAATCATTTTAAGCATTCATGATTTATAGAAAACCAGCTCCTTTGAGCTGGTTTTTTTATGTCTTCATTTTGACTACTGCTGATAAATAAGTTTACCTTCTTTATAGGTCGCCAAAACTTTAATTTTTTTGATTTCTCGGCTTGGTACAGTCAGTGGGTTCTTATCTAAAATCACTAAATCGGCGAGCTTTCCTTGCTTTAACGTACCCTTATATTGATCTTCAAAATATTGATAAGCAGCCCAATCCGTCATCGATTTTAAGGCAAGATAAGGACTTATACGTTCATCGGCACCTAGAACATAATCACTACGCGTCACGCGATTGACTGTAGCATCGAGCATCATCATGCTATGTGGTGGAACAACGGGAGCATCATGGTGTTCGGTAAAGATTAAATTTTTCTTTAGTGCAGTTGCTGTTGGGGAAATATGTGCTGCTCGCGTCTCACCTAGTGTTTGTTGGCGATGCCAATCCCCCCAATAATAGGTGTGTAATGAGAAGAACGAAGGAATAATATCTAAAGCCTTCAATTGGTCTAGCTGATCATCTCGAATCGTTTGCGAGTGAATCAATACACTTCTGCGGTCTACTTTACCTTGTTTTGCCGTAGCATCTTTGACAGCACCTATAAATGATCTATTGCCGTATCTCCATTGGCATGAGCGAGCACTTGCCAGCCATGTTTGAAGGCTACATTAATATATTGATCGACCTGTTGATCGTCTTTGATCGCTGGATAGCCTTTATAATTTTTATCTTTACCTTCAGGTGGAATCTTATAGGCTTGAGTTAACCATGCCGTCTTACCTTGAGGTGAACCATCTAAACTGATTTTAACGCCACCTATACGGAAGTGATGATCGTATTGTCGGCTACTTCCTTGCTTAAGCATATATTCTTGGCTAGTGGTGATATCAGGATAAGATACGACATCTATCGGAAGTTGATTTTGCTTGGCAAGCGCCTGCCACATCTCCGTCGTACCTTGATATGCTCGTCCCTCTTGTACTGTAGTGAAACCATTTTTGACATAAGCATCAAGACCTTTACGAGCAATTTCAAACATCACTTGCGGTGGCACATCTTTGAATATTGAACCAATCGCAGTAAATAATGCGGACTCTTCCAGCACCCCATTAGGAACATTCGAATTTGCTTCTCGACGAATAATTCCCCCTGCTGGATTTTCAGTATTTTGATTGATATTTAACAAGGCTAGTGCTTTGTGATTCACTGAAGCGAGATGCCCTGATTGATGTAAGATCATCACGGGCTGATCTTTGGAGACTCAATCTAAATCGGTTGCTGTCGGATGACGCTGTTCACTTAATTGCGCATCATCATAGCCATTTCCCAAAATCCAGCCCCCCATCGTTTGAATGACTTGAGGATTTTGCTTTTTCCATTGTGTTAATACTTGAACCAAAGAATCAATATCAGAAACTTGACCGTCTGGCGCAGGATAAAGATTTGCAACCATCTGATGGAATCCAACCATATTTACATGGCTGTGTGCATCAATAAAACTTGGCAAAAGTGTTTTATTTTTTAAATCAATGGATTGAACATTCGAATTTGCTAAATTCTCTGCTTGTTTTTTTGAACCAACAAAAAGGATCTTTCCATCTTTAACCAGTAAGGCTTCTGCATATGTTGGCGTCATACCTTCCATCGTTAAGATCGGACCACCAAAGAACAATTGTTCTGACCGATCTTGATCAAGTGGAGTACTTGCACAGCCTGATAAGGTAAAGGCGATGATTGTTGCTGTCGTCAGTTTATTCAAATTTCTAAAAGTCATAGCTTAAAAACCATATTTTTATTATGCCTTTTTAGATTAAAGCGCATTATTTCTGATATAAAAAGGCATAACTTGTTATTTTTGTAATGCTTGATAAATTTTTGAATCAATAAATAGTTTAAACCATTGATCAATAGCTATTTCACCAAGCTGATTTGAATAAAAAAACACTTTTTGCTTATGACTTCGCCTTTGTCGCCAACCAACACAGTATAGAACCGACACACACCATCAGCGCACCATACCAAAAAGAAAGACCTAATGGCGTACTCAGTAACAATGCAGCAAAAAAAGCGGAAAGCACAGGAATAAAATAAGATGCTCCTGCCAGTAATGTCACATTACCATGCAAAATTCCAACATTCCAAGCTGCATAGCCGAAGCCCATCGCAGCAGCAGCAAAAACCAAGGAAATAGAGGATGACCAATCAAAAATAAAGCCATTCCCACCCATCACAAGATATTTAATCCAAAGCACGATCGAAACCAAAATAAAGAATAAAGTAATTCCATTTACTCCCTGAGCGATTCGTGCGGTAAGGGTACAATAAGCCGCCCACAACAATGTCCCAAGAAATGCCAATCCATAACTCAGTGGGTTCTGTTGAATATTGTTAGCCATGCCAATCAAATCAAATCCTTGCTCTCCTCCCAAAACCCAACAAATACCGAGTAGAGAAACAACGAAGCCAGGAATGATCAGAAAATTTGCTTTTTGTTGATTAAATAAAATCGCCGCAACCATCGTGAAAGTTGGCCATAAATAATTGACCATTCCAACTTCAATTGCTTGTCTATTTGTTTGGCTATATCCAATTGAAAGTGAAAGACAAATTTCATAGGCGACAAATAAAAAAGCACCCCAAATCAAATAAGTTTTTGGAAAACTTTTGAGAGGCGTCCAACCAACAGAAAGTAATAAGAATATTGAAGCAAGTGTATAGATTAATGCCGCACCACCAACTGCACCAAACTGAGTACTTACTTCTTTAATGAGCGCAACAATTAAACTCCAAAGTAAAATGGCAAGCAGTCCAATCAGTGTTGCTGTTTTTGAGTTCATATTGATATCAATTGAATCTTGGAACCAAAGCAACATGCCATCAATCGGGACTAAAATGCTGCTTAGGTAAATTTAAAATGAGGCACGCGCCCAGAAAGTATTATTGCTGTTGCTGTTCTTGCTGCCAGCGGCGCTGTTGCAAACGTTCAGCTTCAACTTCACGTTTATTTAAGGCTCGTTCATACAGCTTCGTACCACGCAATTCAGGTGGTAAATAGTCTTGTAATACAAAATGTTCAGGATAATTATGTGGATACAAATAATCCACTCCATATCCTTGTTGCTTCATCAGTTTGGTTGGCGCATTGCGCAAGTGCAATGGTACAGGCAAATTCGCCGTTTTCTCTGCCAACTCTAAGGCACGATTGATGGCTAAATAGGTACTATTACTTTTCGGGCTGGTTGCCAAATAAACTGCGCATTGTCCTAAAATAATACGCGCCTCAGGCATACCCACCGCTTGAACTGAACGGAAGCACTCCCCTGCAAGTAACAAGGCATTTGGATTAGAATTTCCAATATCTTCTGATGCCGCAATCAACATGCGACGAGCAATAAATACTGGGTCTTCTCCACCTTTCAGCATTCTTGCCATCCAATACAAGGTAGCATCTGGATCACTTCCCCGAATCGATTTAATAAATGCTGAAACCAGATCGTAGTGCTGCTCACCTGACTTGTCATAACGCGCAATGTTCTGCTGTGCAACTTTGACGACAATCGCGTTGGTCACGACATTTTCAACATCAGCTTCAAAGGTACTGGCGATTAAATCGATCAGATTAAGCGCCTTACGCGCATCACCTGCAGCAAATTGAATCAGGGCATCATATTCTTCAACTTGAATAAAACGCTCTTTGAGAAACTTATCACTTTGAATCGCTTTATTGATGAGTGTTTGAATGGCATCAGCATCCAAACTATTCAGCGTATAGACCTGACAACGCGACAGTAAAGCGCTATTAACTTCAAAAGATGGGTTCTCTGTGGTTGCGCCGATCAGCGTAATTTTGCCTTTTTCGACTGCATTTAGTAACGCATCTTGCTGCGATTTATTAAAGCGATGAATCTCATCAATAAACACCACTGGAGTCAGCAGATCACCACTTTCCGCAATCACTTCTCGTAGCTCTTTTACACCAGTATTCAGCGCAGATAAGCTAATAAATGGGCGATCAACTGCTTGCGCCAGCAATAATGCGATCGTAGTTTTACCTACCCCTGGCGGACCCCAAAAGATAATCGAAGGTAAATGCCCTTGATCAATCATTTGGCGCAAAGGTGCATTTTCACCTAACAAATGATCTTGTCCGATAATTTCGGATAAGTCACGAGGACGTAAACGTTCAGGTAAAGGAATATGCGTATCTGACATCATCACTGGCTTTATGCTGTTTTATCCTAGTCTATTGTGTCTGAATCAAATCTACAATTTGAATCTACCAACAACTGATCAAGTTAAGAGGCTGCCTTCTGTTTCAGAATCTGCTGCATCGCTTGATGGGTTGCTTTAATACGCGCTTCATTTGGGAAATTGGTATTGGCGAGCATCACCATACCGATTTTATGCTGAGGGATAAATGCGGCATAAGCTCCAAAGCCATTGGTAGATCCTGTTTTATTAAAATAAGTGGATTGTGAGGCAATTTTGGGTTGTTTGATCAGCGTTACTGCATGGCTTTCTAAAGCCATTTTACTTGAGTTGCCTTGTAAAAGTGTTTCAAGCTTAACGGGATAAGCATATTGCTCCCATCCCAAACCCTGCGTCATTGCACCGACTTTATAATAACCGATATGGGTATTTTCAACGGCTTGACGAATTGGCTGATTTAATTGAGCTGAATTGA
The DNA here is from genome assembly GCF_015351505.1 of Acinetobacter sp. SK-43. Lineage (NCBI taxonomy): Bacteria > Pseudomonadati > Pseudomonadota > Gammaproteobacteria > Moraxellales > Moraxellaceae > Acinetobacter > Acinetobacter sp. SK-43. The sequence goes on along the minus strand of NZ_JADKPY010000009.1, from coordinate 37,664 downwards.
TCTGTGCATCTAAAAATTTCAGCATATCCGAACTACTGCTTTTGACACCATAGGCTTCAGCATCAAACATCCCCGCTGATACACGGATTGCTTGGTTATTCTTATAGCCCCAAGCATATTGTGACATCTTTTGTTCAGGGACATGAATATAACTCTGCGTCATTCCTAATTGAGGAAGTAAGGTTTTCTCTATCAATTCCGCATATGGCTTTTTCATCGCCAAAGCTGTGACATAACCCATTAAACCAATACTCGGATTTGAGTATTGACGAGCCTCCCCGATTTTGGTTTTTGTTTTCCAGTTTTGAAAATATTGAATCATATCCTGCTGAGTAACAACTTCATCTGGAAATTGCAGTGGAAAGCCACCTGCACTATAGGTTCCCAAATTCAGCAATCTAGCCTGATTCACGGCTGTATTTTTAAGTTCAGGGAAGTATTTGGCAGGATGATCCGATAATGACAACCGCCCTTGTGCTTGCGCATACCCCGCTAAAGTCGCATTGAACGTTTTACTGACTGAACCAAGTTCAAACAAGGTACTGTTGCTGACCACTTGTTTGCTTTTGCTTTGTAGCGAAGCAACACCATAATTTACAAAGTAATGTTGACCATCTAAAGTCACGGCAACGGCTAAACCAGGAATTTTGTATTCTTCTAAAAGTGGTTTAAATTGCTGATCGACTATCTTTTTTATCTGTAGCTCAGTTAAAGGCTGTGCCCATAAACTGGAGCTACAGGACAACAGCCCAATCAACATCAATGTTTTATTTGAAAATAAATTTTGGTATTTCGACTGCATCATTAATCTTTTCACTTTGAGTTCATATTTAGTTTGCATTGAGCTTTAGCAATTTCGCTTGTGGACCATCCTCAATCACCCAAATCGAACCGTCTTGTGCTTGTTGTAAGCCACGAATTCGTTGCTTCATATCCAAACGTTGCACTTCTTTAACGGGTTGCGATTTTAAATCAACCACAATAATCGACTTGGAAGACAAACCACCAATCAAAGCTTTCTGCTGCCATAATGGGAATTTATCGCCCGTGTAAATAATCATGCTTGAAGGTGAAATCACAGGTGTCCAATCGATTGCTGGTGCTTTAAATTCTGGGCGTGTTTTGTGATCTGGAATTGGTAATCCTGAGTAATGATCGCCATTCGATACGATTGGATAACCATAGTTCGCGCCTTTAAGAATCTGATTAAGTTCATCACCTCCTTTCGGCCCCATTTCCACTACCCACAATTGTTTTTGGTCATCAAACGCCATACCTAGTGGATTACGATGACCCAATGACCAAATTTCAGCAGTCACGCCACCTTGTTGGCTAAAAGGGTTATCTGATACAGGAGTTCCGTCTTCATTTAAACGTAGAATCTTACCCAGATTGCTTTTCATATCTTGGGCAGGATCGAATTTTTGTCGCTCACCTGAACTTACCCAAAGTTTTCCATCAGCGCCAAATAGCATACGATGAGCATAATGTCCTTGCCCTGACACTTTAGGTACTTGCTGCCAAATTCGTGTTAAATCGGTTAATTTCGGTTGTTCAGGATTAGATAAATCAAGTTTGGCACGAGAAATTTCAGCACCATAACCACCACTGCCTTGCACAGCATAGCTGAGATAAATCCAATGATTATTTTTAAAATCAGGATGCAAGACTACATCACCTAAGCCACCTTGCCCCCCATAACTTACAGTTGGGATGCCTTGAACATTAAGATTCTTCTTCGTTTTAGGATCAAATAATTTTAACTGTCCTTTACGCTCAGTGATCAGTAAACGCTGATCAGGTAATACAACAACAGCCCAAGGTTCATCAAACTGGGCAAAAGTATCAATTTGAAAAGTTTGGTTGAGCGTATTTTGAGTATGTTGAACAGAGTTTTCTGGTGCCTTAGAGTTGGTGTTATTGGGACCACAAGCGAGTAGCAAAAGTGCACTGCTACAAATTAAAGGTGCTACAAATAATTTTGACATGACTGATCTCCCTTCGCATTTATTCATATTACGGAGATCAGCACATAGAAATACTGTAAAATTGTTGTTTTTGATCAAGATCCATTTAACCAAACGATATGATTAAAAGATCAACGCACCCACCGTACGACATAATCTTCAATGTCATCTTCATTAATTTCAGTTTCTGAAATACAACGTCCTGCCGCAGATTTTTTTGCTTTTAGAACACTCTGACGAGAGCCAGTATTCAAATAATGCCATGACGGAAGATTTTTCCCCTCATTCAGACGTCTGTAAGCACAGCTTGGGGGCAACCATGTAATCGTTTGCAAACGTTCAGGGGTTAATTGTAGACAATCTGCAACATGCTCTTGGCGGTGTGCATAGTCTGAACAGCGTGCCGTTTTACAGTCTAGAAGCTTACATGCCACTTTGGTATATACGACTTCTGCGGTGTCTTCATCTTCAAGCTTGACCAAACAGCACAAACCACAGCCATCACATAAGGCTTCCCACTCAGCAGGGTTTAGCTGATCAAGTGAGTAGTTTTTCCAAAAGTTCGGACGCAGTTCTAAAGACATGGTTTTAAGCTAAAGAGGAGAATGCGCATAGTATAGCATTCCAATTCAAAAAACTGAGTTACTGAAATCATTCGCTTTTTAACACTTCTTTCTATAGTGAACATTTCAACCACAGAAACACCACATTTTGCTCAAAAAATACACGCTATAGTAAAAACATAATAAAATTAGGAGGGTAACTCATATGTTCCGTTGGGCTATTATATTTGCAATCATCGCATTAATTGCTAGTTTACTTGGCTTTGGTGGTGTAGCAGGTTTATCCAAAGATTTTGCCGTTATTTTACTGGTTGTCGCTGTTATTCTCGCTGTCGTGGGCTTTTTGTCACGTGGCAAAGTATAGAAAATTAACATCTCAATTTATAAAAAGAAGAATCTTTGTATTCTTCTTTTTTATTGCCATTATTTAACAAAAGCAACAGTTTATTAGTTTTCTCAGCGTATCAACTTTTGCTTTTTATGTTTTAATCAATGCATTCTAAAAATACAGATTAGGATTTGAAAATGAGCTTCCCGATTACAACTCGTGAAATTGAATATACAGCACCAGATGGTCAACGTTTGGTAGGTTATTTTGCTGCACCTGCAATCGATGTGCCGACAGCAGGCGTAATCGTTGCACCTGAATGGTGGGGACGTAATGAATATACAGAACAACGTGCACGTGAACTGGCTAAACACGGCTTTGCTGCTCTCGCAATTGATATGTATGGTGATAAGAAAGTAACAACAACTTCAGCACAAGCATACGAATGGATGATGCAAACGTTTGAGCATGTGGATACTGTAGTTGATCGTGCACAAGCAGGTCTAAATACTTTGGCAAATCAGCCTGAGGTAAATGCCGAAAAACTTGCAGCGATTGGCTTCTGCTATGGCGGCAAAGTGGTATTGGATCTAGCTCGCTCAGGTGCTAACTTAAAAGCGGTAACAACGTTCCATGCGAATCTCAGTCCCAAAGCTCCTGCTGAAAAAGGTAAGCTAAAAGCAGAAATCTTAGTGTTACATGGTGAACTAGATAGCATGGTGACTTTGGACGATGTTGCAAGTTTCCGTGAAGAAATGCACGCTGCTGAAGTGAACCATGAAGTAATTATTTTCGAAGATGCTAAACATGGTTTTAGTAACCCTCAAGCTGATGAGCGTGCTAAAGCCAATAACGTAGATTTGGGCTATAACGCAGAAGCAGAGCGTCAAGGTCTTGAAGCGATGTATGAGTTGTTAGATAAGCATTTAAAGTAATTCTAAAATTCGTATTTATACCAACACTTGCCAAGATTGACTTGTGAAACGGCGACATGGATGTCGCCAACAGACTGCAATTTTTTTCGAGAGTTTTTAGAAATTTCAGATGATCCTCTCATCCTCCTAGATAGAAATCGTAAAGCTCATGAGCTCTTCGCACAAACCCTCTAGTGCATATTTCCGCTATACTATAATTCTACTTTTTAATGTTCTGATTCATGTCTGATTTCTCATTTTCTGATGCTTTACTTACATGGTTTGATCAACATGGTCGCCATGACCTACCTTGGCAAGTTGCCGATGACCCGTATAAAGTTTGGGTGTCAGAAATTATGTTGCAACAGACTCAAGTCAAAACAGTGTTGCAATATTTCGATCGTTTTATTCAACGCTTTCCTACCGTAAACGATCTAGGTCAGGCAAGCTGGGATGATGTTGTTCCTTATTGGGCGGGTCTTGGATATTATGCAAGAGCAAGAAATTTGCACAAAGCCGCAGCGATTGTTCATCAGCAAGGTAAATTCCCTGCAACCTTAGAACAATGGATTGAACTTCCTGGGATCGGACGCTCAACCGCAGGGGCGCTCATGTCGCTCGGTTTGCGTCAATACGGTGTGATCATGGATGGCAATGTGAAACGTGTTTTGGCTCGTTTCTTTGCGATTGAAGATGATTTATCCAAGCCACAACATGAACGTGCTTTATGGAAAATTGCTGAAGATTTATGTCCAGAACAGCGAAATCATGACTATACCCAAGCCATTATGGATTTGGGTGCAACAGTCTGTACTCCGAAAAAACCTCTCTGTTTATATTGCCCTATGCAGCAACACTGTCAGGCATATCAACAAGGCCTAGAACAAGAGTTGCCATTTAAAAAGACCAAGAAACCTGTTCCTGTTAAAACAGCAAGTGTCGTTGTGATTCAGTCAGGTGAAGAATGGTTTTGGCAACAGCGTGAAGCTCATGGTCTTTGGGGTGGATTGTATTGTCTTCCTATCATTGAAAGTGCAACTGAATTACAACAGATCGAACAGCACTTTAAGTTACAAGCTCAAGTATCATCCTTACAGATCAGTCATAGTTTTACACACTTCACATGGTTGCTCGATGAAAAAATGTTCCACGTGGAACATGATCAGAAAGAACAACTGAGCATAGAATTAAATGGGATATGGCTCACACCAGAATCTGCGATTGCTAAAGGTATTCCAACCGCGATGAAGAAACTGATCACTGCAAAACAAAAAACTTAAACACTTTAAAATGCGATGGATCAAAACATAGGAGTTTATGTGCGACATTCAATTTCGTATACGGTGATTGGACTGCTCATTATTTTTCTATCTGCGTGTACCACCACACCCCAAAAACCATCTCCTTTACCCAGTGCACAAGTCAGCAAATTAAAAAATATGCGCTTAGACTCTCGTCTCCCCATACCTGTAAAAGGTGTTCGCAAAAACGAGTTGCGCGATACTTGGGGAGCTGCACGTAGCCAAGGGCGAAGCCATGAAGGGATTGATATCATGGCAGAGCGTGGCACGAAAGTGTATAGTGCAACCGAAGGACTCATCGCAGATTTACGCAATAATAATTTGGGTGGCAAGGTCATTTGGATCTTAGGACCATCAGGTTCTTGGCACTACTATGCACATCTGGATGACCACAAACGCGGACTTAAAGTTGGGGATTATATTCGCAAGGGTGATGTGATTGGCTATGTCGGCAATACAGGTAATGCACGTCATACTGCTCCGCATTTACATTACGGTATTTATTTAAATGGCAAAGGGCGTGGAGCAGTCAATCCATACCCATATTTACGTTAGGAACACACAATGTCAGAAGCATTGATAGAACGTCTGGTTACATTTGCAGAATCAGGAAATCAGCAAAAAATTATTCTGAATGGCACCAGCTATCAAGGTTGGATTATGGAAATCACAGAAGATGCTTTGCTGATCAGCACAGGTTTCGCAGATAAATCTGGTAAAGACTTTTGGTTGAAATTCACTGATTTGAGTTCTGCTGAGTTGTATTATTGGGATACTCGCCCAAATGAATGGGTTGCATTCAAACTTTAATTTTCTCGATATTTATAACGATAAGGAGCATCAAAATGACAATTCAACGCTGTGGTTGGTGCTCTGATGATCCCCTGTATATCGCTTACCATGATGAAGAATGGGGTAAGCCTGTATACGATGAAGCGCGTTTATTTGAAATGCTTTGCCTAGAGGGTCAACAAGCTGGTCTCTCTTGGATTACTGTACTCAAGAAAAGAGAACACTACCGTGCTCATTTCTTTCAACATCCTGTAGCAAAAATTGCCGAGCTTACAGATGATCAACTGGAACATAAACTGACTGATATAGGCCTGATTCGCCATTTAGGTAAACTAAAAGCAATTCGAGACAATGCGATTGCTTGGCAAAAATTAAAGCAGGAAGTTGACGATGTCTCTGCATGGCTGTGGGCTTTTGTCAGTCACGATGTATTGAACAATGATGTGATCAATTATCGAGAAGCCCCTGCACAAACAGAGATCAGCCAAACCCTGTCTAAAACCTTAAAAAAGCGTGGATTTAAGTTTGTGGGTCCAACGACTTGTTATGCATTCATGCAAGCTATGGGCATGGTCAACGATCACGAAAATCATTGTCCCTTTAAATAAAATACAATCCTATCCAAAGGAGTACTTCCATGAGCAACAATCAAATACGTGCTTATGCTGCGATGCAAGCAGGTGAACAACTGGTTCCTTATCAATTTGACGCAGGCGATTTACAAGCCCATCAAGTCGAAGTCAAAGTTGAATATTGTGGTTTATGTCATTCAGATATTTCAGTGATTAATAATGATTGGCGATCATCTACTTATCCTGTAGTCGCAGGTCATGAAATCATTGGAACCATCACTGCTCTTGGTTCTGAAGCGAAAGGACTCAAAGTAGGTCAACGTGTAGGTATCGGATGGACAGCAGAAAGTTGCCAAGCTTGTGATCCCTGCATTGGTGGTAATCAAGTGTTATGTACTGGTGGCAGTGTTGCAACGATCGTAGGACATGCTGGTGGATTTGCAGATAAAGTTCGTGCTGGCTGGCAATGGGTGATTCCGCTACCCGATGATTTGGACCCAGAAAGTGCAGGTCCTTTGTTATGTGGCGGGATTACAGTTTTCGATCCTCTACTTAAACATAAAATCCAAGCCACGCATCATGTCGGTGTAATTGGTATCGGTGGCTTAGGTCACATGGCGATTAAACTGCTCAAAGCATGGGGTTGTGAAATTACGGCATTTAGCTCAAATCCTGAGAAAACCGATGAGCTGAAAGCCATGGGTGCAGATCACGTGGTGAATAGCCGCGATGCGCAGGCCATCAAAGCTCAACGAGGAAAATTTGATTTATTGTTGAGTACAGTCAATGTGACGCTAAACTGGCAAGCCTTTCTCAGTACTTTAGCACCGAATGGCTCATTGCATTTTCTAGGTCTGACTTTAGAACCTATTCCAGTTTCAGTCGGTACTTTGATTGATGGTGCCAAATCAGTAACAGGTTCACCGACGGGTTCTCCTTTAGCACTTCGTCAACTTCTTCAATTTGCAGCACGTAAAAATATCGCCCCGCAAATTGAACTCTATCCTATGTCACAGCTCAACGATGCCATTGAGCGACTTCATTCAGGTCAAGCACGTTATCGCATCGTATTGAAAGCAGACTTCGACTAACTCAATTTCGACGTGAGACTTTCTCTGACCCAATCCGCCAACTGCTGAATAGCTTGGCGGATTTCATCAGTCAAAGCATGACCTGCGTTTAATCGTAGAAAATGCTGATAACGCTGATCTTCACCAAATACCTCACCTGGAACGATATTGATTCCATATTGCTGCGCGCGATAATACAACTCTAAACCTGTAATGGTGTTTGGTAGTTGCATCCACAACGCATATCCACCACTAGATTGGCTAAGTGCGATCGGAATCCCCTGAAACTGCTCCAAAATACATGCACGATATTGTTCGACTTGCTGCATGAGAGCAGGTCTTAAACGCTCCAAATGCTCTCGATAGGCACGACTATAGATAAAGTCGGCTAAACCAAGCTGTAAGGGGGTATTAACCCCAACATTATTTGCTAACAGAGCTGGTCTTAAGTGCTGTAATTGTTGACCTAAACAAAACCATCCCACACGATAAGCACTCGATAAAGATTTAGAAACAGAACCACACCAAATTACATAGCCCTGTTGATCCCAATAACGAATCGGTAAAGGGCGTTCTTTTTGAAAACTACATTCAGCATAAATATCATCTTCCAAAACAAAGCATTGATACTTTTGTGCCAACTCGGCAATTTTTTGCTTTTGCTGATTGCTCAGACAATAGCCCAAAGGATTTTGAAAATTAGCAGTCAGTAAGCATAACTTCGCACTACCCTGCTGCATAAAATATTCTAAACGCTCAAGGTCTATGCCTTGATGATCTGCAGGTATTTCAATAATTTTACGTTTTAATCCTGCAAGAAGCTGAAGCTGACCGTTAAAGGTTGGTGTTGGAACGATAATACTGTCGCCCTCTCGACTCATTTGCTGAATCAACAGTGACAGTGCAGGCATACATCCATTACTAATAAAAATATCGTCTGGGGCGATGTAGATACCATCCTCACGCCAATGATCAGAAAGTGCTTGTCGGAGCTGTAGATGTCCTTGTTTATTACAGTACAAAAAATCTTCAGGTTGGCAATGCTTCAAAGCTCGCTGCAAAGAACGGCGTAATCCATCCACAGGTATTAAATGAGGAGATAACTGAATCGCACCTAAGGGCGTTAAATGACTTTGTATGGATGCCGTTTGAATTTGATTTTGCAACTCTAAATTTGAAACTCGTCTTGGCATCGATTCAAATTTTGGGCTTTCAGGTACCGGACTTTGGTATTGTCTCGAGCTAACAAAGTAACCTGATTTAGGTTTGACATAAATCAAGCCTTTGGCTTCTAACAATTCATAACATTGCTGCGCTGTGCTTAAACTGATTTTTTGTTGGCGTGCAAATTCTCTTAATGAACTTAACTTCTGTTGCGGTTGCAGTTCATGTTGGTAAATCTTTTGTGACAGCTGTTCCGCCAAGCGTTGATATTGAAATGTCATGTCTGTACTGATTTTTTAAAAATTTCTGTATCTGTATTGGTTTATACAACACCTTTAAGCTATAAAAATCAACAGCAGAGGAGTAAAACAATGAAAATTAATAACTTATTATTAGTAAGTATATTGCTACTTACAGGTTGTCAGTTGCCTGATCAGAAAACACATCAGCAGCAAGAAATTTGCAAATCTCTCGCTGAAGGTTATTTGAAAATTCAAAACCGACAAGGTTATGAGCTATGGAAACTAAAAAATCATAACCCTCAAACCAAAACAGATACGGTAGAGTTGACCTATAAAAAACCCAATGAAAATGGTGTGGTCGTAAGTGCATCATTATTACCAACAGTTGTTTTGGAATGTACGCGCAAAGAGCAACAGATTGTCATGTCTATCCCTCAAACAACAGGAGAATCTATTCCTGTTCTCGAAGTTCAAGTTCCACCTACGTCTACTGACACACAGAAAAACCTTGGCTTAGTTGCTCAGACAAAAATTCAATAAAGAGACGAACACGTTTGGGTAAATGCTCTTGTTGGTAATAAACAGCATGGATGCTTTGATAAGAGTGCTCAATTTGGTCTTCGAATAATGCGACCAAACGTCCTTCGTTTAAATCTTGCCAGATTTCAAACTCAGATAATCGTGCAATCCCCTGTCCTCGTAGACACAATTGCCGTACAGTCTCCCCACTAGATGCTTTGATTTTGGCTTGTGCAAAGAAGTATTCATCATCTACTTTAATCGGCCACTGATTAATATGAATCGGGCGTGTGAAGCCAATTAGATCATGCTGTAACAATTGTTTTGGTTGCGTCGGTATCCCCATCCGTTTTAAGTAATGTGGACTTGCCACAATATACAAGCGACTTTTACATACCAATTTTGCATGAAGACTTGAATCATGTAATTCACCAAAGCGAAATGCGACATCAGTTTTATGCTCTAGTAAATCAATCACTTGATCATTACTGTTTAATTCAATTTCAATATTCGGATAGCGCTGCCGAAATACACGCATCAAAGGAGCAATCACATGCAAGATAAATGGCGCGGCCGAATCAACACGAATCAAACCAGATGTATCTTGATCTGAACGCTGCAAAGCTTCTTCGGCTGCACTCAAATCATTTAAAATCTTTCGGGCATGCGCTAAGAACTGCTGACCTTCTTGAGTGAGTTTTAATTTTCGTGTGGTGCGTTCCAGCAAAGTCACTTCAAGCTTAGACTCTAAACGACTTAAAGAACGACTCAAGCCAGATGCTGTTTGACCTAATCGCTCAGCAGCTGCAATAAATGAACCTGTATCAACAATCGTTATAAAGGCGAGCAATTCCTCAATACTTGATTTCATCATCTCCCCCTATTGTTGATATTCAGTCAACTATATTTTGCAAATTCATCTATTTTTTAGCAACAATAATCATCGCAAAATTGCCTTCATCAACAAATTAGACTCTTTTGAGTTAAAAAATTAGGTGAAGAATATGCAAATCCCTCAATTTGGTTTAGGTACTTATCGTTTAAATGATCAAATCCTGATTGATTCAGTCAAAACTGCCTTAGATGTCGGCTATCGCGCTATTGATACAGCACAAATTTATGAGAATGAAGCAGCAGTAGGACAGGCTATCCGTGAAAGTGGGATTGCTCGCCAAGATTTATTCTTAACTACAAAAATATGGGTCAATAACTTTTCTGAACAACGCCTGATCCCAAGCCTAAAAGAAAGTTTGCAAAAATTAGGCACTGAAGCAGTTGATCTGACCTTAATCCATTGGCCAGCACCATCGCAAGGGACCGATATCACAGAAGTGATGCAATTATTATTAGAAGCCAAACAACAAGGCTTAACCAAACTCATTGGGATTTCAAATTTCAATATTGCACTTACTCAACAAGCGATTGATAGCATTGGCGCAGAACATATTGCCACCAATCAAATCGAACTAAGCCCTTATTTGCAAAATCAAAACTTGGCAAATTACCTGACACAACAACAGATTGATGTGACCTCTTATATGACTCTTGCTTACGGGAAAGTGCTCAAAGACCCAACTTTGCTTGAGATTGCAGCACAACATCAGGCTACTTCAGCACAAGTTGCTTTAGCTTGGGCATTACAAAAGGGTTATGCGGTTATTCCATCATCAACCAAACGTGAGAACCTGATCAGCAACTTGAAAGCACAAGAATTAAAACTAAGCGAACAAGAAATGCAGCTGATTGCGGAACTGGATCGTAATGGTCGTGAAATTGACCCACCTGAACTTGCACCAGTATGGGATAAATAAACATGAAGCAGCGCATCAATCTTCCTTTGCTCGCATTAGCTATTGGTGCGTTTGCCATTGGAACCACTGAATTCTCGCCTATGGGCTTATTGCAGAACATTGCCCATGATCTTGGTGTTTCGATTCCAAGTGCAGGTATGTTGATCACAGGTTATGCCTTGGGGGTGATGCTAGGTGCCCCAATTGTCACTTTATGGTTCGGTGGTTTTGCTCGTCGCAATGCTTTAATTCTTCTGATGGCCATTTTTACCATAGGCAACTTAATTGCGGCATTTGCACCAAATTATATGAGCCTGATGGGCGCACGCTTGATTACCAGTCTCAATCACGGTGCTTTCTTCGGGATTGGCTCAGTCGTCGCTGCGAGTGTCGTACCTGCACATAAACAAGCCAGTGCTGTAGCTACCATGTTCATGGGACTAACAATTGCCAATATTGGTGGCGTTCCTTTAGCGACATGGGTAGGACAAACCATTGGCTGGCGGATGTCTTTTCTTGCGATTGCGGTGTTGGGTGTAGTGACGATGTTTTCTCTATGGAAAGCACTGCCTGTGGGTGCTGTTGGAAAAAAACCCGACGTTAAAATGGAATTAAAAGTTCTCTCTCGGCTCCCTGTGATTTTGGCACTTCTTACCACCGTGTTCGGTGCCTCCGCAATGTTTACCCTTTACACCTATATCGCCCCGAGTTTAGTTGCTTTCAATCACGCCTCACCGATGTTTATCACCATGATGTTAGTTTTGATTGGGGTTGGCTTTTCGATTGGAAACCATCTAGGTGGCAAGCTTGCAGATCGATCTATTGATAAGACGTTAATTGGCTTCTTCATCGCCTTGATTGTATTGATGGCAGTTTTCCCTCTGCTGGCCCAAACCCAAGTCGGAGCAGCTGTTGGGCTGGTTCTATGGGGCGCGGCAGCATTTGCAATTGTGCCATCACTGCAAATGCGGGTTATGTCGGTAGCACATGAAGCATCTGGTCTCGCTTCCTCTGTAAATATCGGAGCATTTAACTTAGGCAATGCAGTTGGTGCGGCGGCTGGAGGAGCTGTTTTAAGTCTAGGTCTGAGCTATGCCTCAGTATCAATGATCGGAGCAGCTCTTGCAGCGATTGGATTACTTTTGGTGTTTATCCAAATCTTTCTCGCATCTCGATCTAAGCTTAACTATCAGCACTGCACCCAAACCTAGAACATAAAAAAGCCTGATTGAATCAGGCTTTTTTATTACTTCAGTACATCTGGTAATTTCGGTTGTACATACAAAGGATTATTCACTTCCTTTTTCATTTTCATCAGCATTTGATAGGGTTGTTGCTGTACAAACATATTCACAAAACTAAGCGGAATTGCACCAGCTGGATCTGCATAACCTGTTGTAGATACTTTGACTTTATTATTTGCTAACTTTTGAAAAGTCCAATCACCCTCATAGCGGGTTAAACGAATCACATCAGGCTGTTCAGGATAGTTATTTTTAATGGCATTGTTTTTAATACTAATACTGCCATCCGCATTTTTACTCATTTTCCCTTTAATCACTACATCGCGATCTTTTAATGGAAAAGGAAAATCAAGCACCATATATAACGTGAACTCACCCTTCTTCTCATCTCGAGATAATAGTTGAGCCTTACCCACATAAGGAACCCATTGTGGGGTGCGTTCAACATCAAGAACTACGGCTACAGCACGTTCTAATGGCACATCAAACGTTGTTTCTGCTTTATATTGGAATACTGGATTATTTTCAGTTTGATATGTCCAAACTTTAATATTATTTCGGTGCAAACTGAGTTTCGGAGCTTCTGCGGCACTGACGACCAAACTCGTCGCACTTAGCAGAGTAGCAAGAACAATATGTTTTTTATTCATGTCATGCTCAATTGTTGTAATGAGGTTTGGAGCTTATCGTGCTTTTTAGGATTTATTGAAAGCGCAATAAGCTCTTTTTATAGTGCAAAAAGGGAACTTATTATACTTGAATATCGTTAAAGCCTAAGACATCTTTCATGTCATATTTACGAGCTTCACGCCCTACAACCCATGCTGCTGCACGTACTGCACCCGAAGCGAAGTTCATACGGTTGGTCGCTTTGTGCGTCACTTCAACACGTTCACCTTCACCGATAAACATAACGGTATGCTCACCCACAATATCGCCACCACGAATGGTTTCAAAACCGATAGTTTGACGATCACGTGGACCCGTATAGCCTTCACGACCATAGACTGCAACTTCTTTTAAGTTGCGCCCTAAGGTATCAGCGATTGCTTCACCCATCATAAATGCTGTGCCAGACGGTGCATCTACTTTATGACGGTGATGTGCTTCAATGATTTCGATATCGACCGTATCACCAAATACTTTTGCTGCAAGTTCCAAAAGTTTGATTGATACATTTACACCTACAGAATAGTTTGCAGCATAAACAACTGGGGTTTGAGTTGCTGATTCATCTAAGAATGCTTTTTGTTCCTCAGACATGCCCGTCGTTCCAATCACCATCGCTACACCAGCTTCACGACAAAGCTTTAAGTGTTGTTCTGTTGCGGCTGGTGCAGTGAAATCAATCACCACGTCACAATCTTTTAATACTTCAGCTAAACTGCCAACGATCTTTACGCCCAAACTTCCAACGCCTGCAAGCTCACCTGCATCTGCGCCGACTAAACTGCTTTCAGGGCGTTCTACTGCTGCTGCAAGTTGATAGCCTGCTTCTTGTACAGCCTGAATCAGAATACGGCCCATGCGTCCGCCAGCACCTAAGATCCCAATGCGTGGAGAAGTTGACATAATGTTTCCCAGTCTTTTATTTAAACAATTTCGCTACTATAGCAAATGAATGACATCTATACATCTATAAAGTATTACTTATCATAGACTTAAATCCCCCTAACACCTCTTTAAAAATAGAGGGTAAATTTCTGCTAATTCAGTATGTTATAGGATAGACAATGCTCCCTCATTTGAAAAATGAAGGTTGCTGAGGATTTAAAATTTCCCATAAAAAAACCTGCCGAAGCAGGTTTTTTTATTGATGCCTATTAATCAAAGAGGCGATCAAAGAATGATTTTTTCTTTGGAGACGATGCATGACCATCACCATCTAAAGATGCTTGTAATTCTTTAAGTAACTCGCGTTGACGGCTGGTTAAATTTACTGGGGTTTCTACAACGATGCGGCAAAGTAAATCACCCACCATACTGCTACGTACAGGACGAACACCTTTGCCACGTAAACGGAACAATTTACCCGTTTGAGTCCCCTCAGGAATCTTCAAACTCACACGACCGTCCAAGGTTGGGATTTCAATTTCTTTACCCAAAGCGGCATCCGCGATACTAACTGGCACATCCATATATAGATCAGCACCATCACGTTGGAAAATTTCATGCTCACGCACAACCACTTCAACGTATAAATCACCTGATTGACCATCACGAATCGCTTCGCCTTTACCAGTTAAGCGAACACGATCACCGTTGTCCACACCCGCAGGGATGGTAACTTCAAGTGTTTGTTGACGATCTGCAACACCAGAGCCATGACAAGTATTACATGGATTTTTAATAATTTTGCCTTGACCACGACAGGTGCTACAAGTTTGCTGCACAGAGAAGAAACCCTGTTGCATACGAACTTGACCTGAACCATGACAAGTGCGACATGTTTCGACATCGTTTGGATTTTTAGATCCTTTACCATCACAAGTTTCACATGGTGCAGGAGCAGTAAAAGTAATGGTTTTTTTAACGCCTTTAACTGCTTCTTCTAAGGTCAATTCCATCACATAGCGGAGGTCTGAACCACGGCGTTGGCGTTGCTGCTGGCGACCGCCACCAAATGCGCCACCAAAAATATCACCAAATTGGCTGAAAATATCTTCGGCACTAAAACCACCACCGAAGCCACCGCCACCACCAAAACCGCCTTCAAATGCACTATGTCCAGCACGGTCATACATACTGCGCTTTTCACTGTCAGACAGGATTTCATAGGCTTCTGATGCTTCTTTGAATTTTTCTTCAGCTTCAGCGTTGTCAGGGTTACGGTCAGGGTGATACTTCATCGCCAACTTACGATAGGCTTTTTTGATCTCATCATCACCTGCGGTTTTCGAAACGCCTAAAACCTCATAATAATCACGTTTAGCCATGGTTGGCGATGCTCCTCACGGAATTTATTAAATCTCTACGAATAAATAGGCTCTGTTGATCTTATTTTTGAGATCAACAGAGCCTAGATAGGGGCTATATTACAAATTTACAAGGTCTAAGTTAATAAAAAAGCAGCTTTATTAGAAAACTGCTTTATTTTTTAAATACTTAGAAAGTCCTTTCAGCCAAGCATTCAACAAGAATAACCAAGCAATTGAACTAAATACGACACCTGCGACTGTTGTAGCAGTCACCCAAATTGCACTGTCCCATGCAAAAAAGAACAATGGGATAAACCACAAAGAGGCAAAAAAAGCCATCATAATAAATAACAGCACATTACGCATGATCCATAGGGCATGCGCATGAATCCAAACTTCGGCATTATCCACAATCGCAACTTTTCGTGCAAACATGTATGCAAACGCAGCAAACAAAATTGTAAATAATGCAAGAAACATGAACACGTAAGAAATCGCTACATAGCGACGATGCTGCTCAATATTGTCTTGCCCCATGCTCTATTTCACCTCAATCCATGCATTTTGCCAAATCAATCATGCAATGAAATTCAATTATTTTTTGGTCTTAAAATATAGGTGCTACTATATTGAAATTTTCAATATTTCGCACCTTTATTCACAAAATAATTACGTTAGATATGTTGCTTTTTTAACCTTAAACCACGCTGCATAGAGTGCAGGCAGGAAAAATAGGGTTAATAAGGTCGCAACAATCAATCCACCCATAATTGCAACAGCCATTGGACCAAAGAAAATACTGCGTGAAAGTGGGATCATTGCAAGAACTGCAGCAAGTGCTGTCAGTACAATCGGACGGAATCGTCGCATCGTCGCATCAATCACCGCATCCCATGCTGCTTGTCCAGCCTGAATGTCTTGCTCAA
This sequence comes from Acinetobacter sp. SK-43, assembly GCF_015351505.1. Classification (NCBI taxonomy): domain Bacteria; kingdom Pseudomonadati; phylum Pseudomonadota; class Gammaproteobacteria; order Moraxellales; family Moraxellaceae; genus Acinetobacter; species Acinetobacter sp. SK-43. The sequence goes on along the minus strand of NZ_JADKPY010000009.1, from coordinate 21,354 downwards.
TCTGATCAATCAAGATCAATGAGTTACGCATGATCATACCAGACAAGGCGATTGTCCCAAGCATAGCGACGAAACCAAAAGGCTTATTAAACAATAGCAAGAATGCAACAACGCCTATTAATCCTAATGGTGCGGTTAACAATACAATCGTCGCACGCGACATACTGCGTAATTGAATCATGAGCAAAGTCATCACTACAGCTAGGAATAATGGCATTCCTGCATTGACTGAACTTTGACCCTTAGCAGATTCTTCAACAGTTCCCCCAACTTCGAGCAAATAACCATTTGGCAGATCATCACGCAAGTCCTGCATCTGATCAGCTAACTGCTGAACTACCGTGGCAGGTTGTAGATGGCTACGAATATCTGCTCTTACAGTAATGGTTGGTAAACGGTTACGATGCCAAATCAAGCCTTCTTCAAATCGTGATTCGATTTTTGCAATCTGTGCCAATGGGACTGTTGTGCCCTGCGTTGTCGGAACGGCTAAAGATGCCAAAGATGCCACTTCTGCACGCTCAGCCTGATCTCCTCGCAAGCGAATTTCAATTAACTCACGTTTTTCGCGATACTGATTCATCACTGTACCAGTCACCGAAGCATTCAAGAAATTGGCTAAATCAAAACTCGTAACACCCATTTGACGCGCACGGTCTTGATCGATTTCGATAGCAATAATCTTACTTGGCTCGCCCCAATCTAAATGCACATTGGTGGTATTAGGATCTTCACTCATCACTTTTGCCACTTTTTGTGCCCATTGACGCACGGTGCTTAGATCTTCTCCTGAAACACGGTATTGCAATGGGTATCCCACTGGTGGACCATTTTCGAGCAACGAAACACGCGTACGCACTTGAGGCAATAATTGCTTGATTTGCGTTTCTAAAGAACGGCGAATTTCATCACGATCATCTAAAGACGATGCGAGTACGACAAACTGCGCAAAACTGGCTTGCGGTAGTTGTTGGTCTAAAGGTAAGTAAAAGCGAGGAGAACCTGTTCCAACGTAGGCAACATAATTATCGATCCCTTTTTGTTTAGATAAGAATGACTCCACCTTTTTAACAGCCTGTTCAGTCGCTGTCAGTGAGGCACCTTCTTCAAGCTTTAAATCCACTAAGATTTCTGCACGGTTAGATGCTGGAAAGAATTGTTGAGGAACGAATTTAAACATCGCAACTGATAAAACAAAGATTGCCACCGTGACTCCGATTACTGTTTTACGATACGTAATACAGAGCTCTACCATACGACGGAAAGACTGATAAAACTTGGTTTGATAGGGATCATGGTGCTGTCCATGTGCCTGTACAACAGGTTCAGGCTGTTTCCGCAATCTCGCCCAAAGCCTCAAATACCATGCTGCTTTCTGTTGTTGCTTGGTGAAGTCAGGGAGTAATTTTTCACCCAAATATGGAACAAAGAGTACGGCTGCTATCCATGACACAATTAACGCAATCGTTACGACTTGGAAAATAGAACGTGTATATTCGCCAGTGCCTGATTGTGCCGTTGCAATCGGTAAGAAACCTGCTGCGGTAATCAATGTTCCTGTCAGCATTGGAAATGCCGTGGTTTGCCACGCAAATCCTGCTGCTTTGAGTCTGCTATAGCCCTGCTCCATTTTAATTGCCATCATTTCAACAGCAATAATGGCATCATCGACCAACAAACCGAGTGCAAGAATCAAGGCACCGAGGGAAATCTTATGCAGACCGACATCAAATAGATTCATCCCTGCAAAGGTCATTGCCAAAACGAGTGGAATAGACAAAGCCACCACCAGTCCTGTGCGAAAACCCAAAGAAAAGAAGCTGACCAATAAAACGATAATGACCGCTTCAGCCAATACCTTTAAAAATTCCTGAATACTGCGTTGTACTGCGACTGGTTGATCTGAAACTTTTTGAAGTTTCATGCCCACAGGCAATGATTTCTGCAAATGATTAAATTCGGTTTCTAAGTTTTTGCCCAAAGCGATGATGTCACCGCCTTTGCGCATCGAAACCGCGATGCCAATTCCATTTTCCCCCATAAAACGCATACGAGGTTGAGCAGGTTCACTGAAGCCCCGATAAACATCAGCAACATCCCCCAATTGAATGGTTTTATCACCGACCAATAGCGGCATTTTTTTCAGATCATCTACACTGTGCAAATGTCCACTGACGCGAAGTTGAATACGATCTGTGCCAGTCTCAAAAAATCCTGCACTTGCCATATCATTTTGCTTTTGTATCGCTTCTTGAATCGCTGTCACAGGTACACCGAGCTGCACCGCTTTGGTATTGGATAATTCAATCCATATTTTTTGATCTTGTAATCCGACTAAATTGACTTTGCTCACATCTTTGACTCGTTGCAATTGCAGTTGCAAACGATCGGCATATTCTTTCATTACCGCATAGTCAAAATCGTTCCCTGTAAGGACATAGATGTTGCCAAAAGTATCACCGAACTCATCATTGAAAAATGGTCCTTGTACACCATTGGGTAACTGATGGCGAATATCATTGACCTTTTTTCTGACGTTGTACCAAACATCAGGTATTGCACTCGAAGGTAAACTGTCTTTAGCAACAAAAGTCACTAAAGATTCACCAGGACGTGAATAAGCCATGATGCGGTCATACTGACCTGTGGTCATTAATTCTTTTTCAATTCGATCGGTCACGAGTGTCGAGACTTCTTTAGCCGTTGCACCAGGCCAGTAAGTCTGTACCACCATCACTTTAAAGGTAAAAGGTGGATCCTCACTTTGCGACAGCTTGGAATAAGACATAATCCCGACGATGCCGAGTAGCAGCATAAAATAAAGCACAATGCCTTTATTTTTCAGTGCCCATTCTGAGAGGTTAAATTTCATGATTAACCTCCAGTTTTGATCGTGACTTCACGATTCTCTCGGTCTACAGGATGAATCTTTTGTTGCTCACGTAACAAATGCACACCGCCAACCACAACCCAGTCTGTTGCTTTTAAACCAGACAGGACAGGAACACTATCTCGACCATAGGCGCCTAAGCGAACTGGAACTTTACGTAAGGTCTTATTTGTCGTCACGACCCATACAAATGCCTGCTGATCATTAGCCGTCACACTAGAAAGTGGGACGCTGAGGACATTCGTTTGATTTGCAACAAAGAATACACGCGCACTTTGTCCCAACTGAATGCTAGATTGACCTTCCAATAAGGAAACCTTGACCGTAAATGTTCGAGATTGATCAGCAGCAGGAGAAACCTCTCGTACTTTAGCTGCAAAGCGAAGGTCTGGCTGAGACCACAGTGTGACCCAAGCAGGCTGCCCCACTTTAATCGTTGCGACTGCTTGTTCAGGGACTCCAAATACAACTTCACGCTCTCCATCAATCGCGAGCAGATAGGCAGCCTGTCCTGCTGCAACCACCTGACCCACTTCAATTTGACGTTCGGTAATCACGCCATTTTTATTGGAGATCAGTTGGTTATATCCCGTTTGATTCGAAGAAACTTCATAGTTTGAGCGTGCTTGTTGCAAACTTGCTTGCGCCGCTTCGTATTGATTTTTGATGGCATCAAATTGTGAGCGACTGACTGCATTTACTGGCAATAATTGCTGATAACGCTGATATTCTTGCGCTGCAATTTTTGCTGCTGCTTGTGCGCTGTCTAGCTGTGCTTTAGCTGCATTAAGTTGTAACTGAGCATCTTTAACATCTAACTTCGCTAATACTTGCCCAACTCTGACTCGATCACCAACATCAACAAAGCGTTCGGTAATTTGTCCTCCAACACGAAATGCCAATGCCGTTTGCTGTCTCGCCTGTACATCACCTGCATAGCTTTTTTGATCAATATGATTACTACTCGGTTGCGCGACCATGACATAAGGAATTTCTTCCGTCTTTGGAACCTCTTTTTGACATGCTGTTAAAGTGACACTGCTGAGTACGAGCAATCCCACAATTACATGATTTAGCAGATTCATCTCTTTTTCGCTCTTATTCAAATTGATTTTTTAAGGCACAATATGAATATCATGATAAATTGTTTATTTTTTAATTAATATACCCATGAGTACACTAATTAAAAATTAAAGTTATTTATTTGATTTTTAATTTAATTAAAAGAGAACGATAACGTGCAAAACAGTAGTGGTCGCCCTAAAGATTTGGAAAAAAGAGCTAAAATTTTACAGGCTGCGAAATCTCTTTTCCTAAAAATGGGGTATCACGCTGCCAACATGAATCAAATTGCCAAAGAAGCAGGCGTCACGAAACTGACCGTGTATAACCACTTTCAAGACAAAGCCAATTTATTTATCTGTGCAATTGAAGAAACCTGTGAAGAATCTATTTTTGCTAAAGAAATCATTCTCACGGCAGAAACCAATTTTACACAAGCACTCTATCTGATGTGCCATCGTGCTTTAACTATTATTTATCTTCCTGAGGCATTAAAACTTGATCGCTTATTGTTCGAACTCGCAGCAGAACAAAGCCCTTTAACACAGCAGTTTTTTGAAGCTTCACATACACGTATGAGCAATGTTTGGTGTAATTTTTTTGAGCAGGCAATTGCACTTAAATTTATTCGTGCTGACGATCCTTTAAAACAAACTGAATTAATCGTGTCTTTAATGTTGGGCTTACGTCATTACCGAGTTCTACTCGGATTGGATGAAGTGCCGACCGCGAATGAAATCGATCAGATGATTCAACAAGCGATTGAGCTTTTTTTGCTTAAATATCAACCCAAAAATTAAATAAAATTCACATTTTTTTACGTTCTGCTCTTGGATTGTCTCTCAATCGCGTTATAGTCGAATGAGAACATCAGGAGAAATAGAATGATTCAACAAATCACAGCTCCATTACGAGAAGACGTCCGTTTATTGGGCAACTTACTCGGCGAAACATTAAAACTACATGCTGGGCAAGATTTGTTTAATCAAATTGAGCAAATTCGCGCTTTAGCAAAAGGCGCACGTGACGGTCAAATAGAAGCAGAGAAGCAGTTAGAACAGCTTTTTCTTGGGCTAAAAGATGAGGAGATTTTGCCTTTAACACGAGCATTCTCACATTTTCTTAACTTCGCTAATATCGCTGAACAATATCACGTGGTACGTAGCCGACGTCATGCGGAGTTTGACGAGCATGCGCCTAGCCCAAATCCACTCACTCACCTTTTTGAGAAATTTAAAAATCAGCAAATTTCTGAACAGCAATTATTTCAACAAATTTGCGATCTAAAAATTGAACTAGTACTCACAGCGCATCCAACAGAAGTGAGTCGTCGTACCTTGATCCAAAAATATGATGATATTACGGATTGTCTATCACAGCTTGATCAAAAGAAATTAACGCCTCGTGAACGTCAACAGACCATCGCCACACTCAAACAGCTAGTCACCTCTGCATGGCAAACCGATGAAATCCGTCAACATCGCCCGACGCCTGTAGATGAAGCAAAATGGGGGTTTGCAACGATTGAACAAACGTTATGGAATGCTGTACCTAAATTTATTCGTGAATTAAATGAATTAACACAACAGCATTGCCTGCAAGCTTTGCCTCTCAGCATAGCGCCGATCCGTTTTGCTTCATGGATGGGTGGCGACCGCGATGGTAATCCGAATGTCACTCATCAAGTGACACAGGAAGTTCTGTGGTTATCGCGTTGGCAGGCTGCAGATTTATACCTCCGTGATATTGAAAATCTACGTTGGGAACTTTCTATCCAAAATTGTTCTAAAGAACTTAGTGAAGCTTTAGGTTATGAACATCCTGAGCCGTACCGTGAATATCTACGCATTACCCGTGAACGACTTAAAGCAACACGTTATTGTTTAGGTCAACGTTTACAAGGTTTGGATGCCGACGATAGCAATATCATTCGGAATAAAGATGAATTATTGGCCCCTCTTCTGCTTTGCTATCGTTCCCTTGTGGACAGTAACCTTGCGGAAATCGCCAATGGACAATTGCTTGATTTTATCTATCGTGTGAATTGTTTTGGGATTGAACTACTCAAACTCGATATCCGCCAAGAATCAGGTCGTCATCGTCAAGCCATTTCTGCGATTACGGAATATTTAGGTTTGGGTAATTTCGAATCGTGGACAGAACAAGCGCGTCAAAACTTCTTGATTCAGGAATTACAAAGTAAACGTCCATTATTACCTAAGTATTTGAATGAGCCAGAAGGTAGTCTCATTCAACATCCAGATGTGCTCGAAGTGTTTGCCACTATGCGTACTCTAGCTGAGCAACCAGCAGAGAGTTTAGGGGCTTATATCATTTCAATGGCTGAATATCCAAGTGATGTGTTGGCTGTATTGCTCTTGCAAAAAGAAGCGGGCATTCAACATCCTCTGCGTGTCGTGCCATTGTTCGAAACCTTGAAAGATTTGGACGGCGCTGCCAAAACCATGGATACCTTGTTTAATATGCATTGGTACAAGCAGCATATCCATGGCAAACATGAAGTGATGATTGGTTATTCTGACTCTGCCAAAGATGCAGGCTTTATGTCAGCAAATTGGGCTCAATATCGTGCACAAGAAGAACTCACCGCGGTTGCAAAAAAACATGATGTGCAATTAACCCTATTCCATGGTCGTGGTGGTTCAATCAGTCGTGGCGGTGCTCCAACCCAACAAGCTCTCTTTTCTCAACCACCAGGCTCGATCTCGGGTGCTATTCGTGTCACTGAGCAAGGTGAGATGATCCGCTTTAAATTTGGTTTAGAAGGGATTGCCTTACAAAACTTGGAAATCTATACCGCTGCGACCTTAGAAGCGACTTTATTACCACCGCCAGAACCTAAGAAAGAATGGCGTGATTTGATGAATCAGATGACGGATCTCTCCGTTAAGGTATATCGCCAAACGGTTCGTGAGAATCCAAATTTTGTGAGTTATTTGCGTACAGTTACACCAGAATTAGAGCTGCAAATGCTGCCATTGGGATCACGCCCAGCAAAACGAAAAGTCAGTGGCGGCATCGAATCCTTACGTGCAATTCCATGGGTATTTGCTTGGACACAAATTCGTTTGATGTTGCCCGCTTGGCTGGGAACTGGCACCGCAATTAATCAAGTGCATGAACAACATAAAAATACGCTCAATGACATGCTAGATCAGTGGCCGTATTTCCAAACCTTAATTGATATGTTGGAAATGGTACTGTCTAAATCAGATGCAGACATTGCGTTGTATTACGAATCTCATTTGACTGATGATCAGGACCTCAAAGCTCTCGGGATAGAGTTAAGACAACGATTACAAAATGCGGTTGATACACTTTTGAATCTGAAAGGCGAGTCCAAACTTCTGAGCAATAATGAAGTCTTAGATCAGTCGATGCAGGTTAGAAAACCTTATCTATTGCCACTTCATTTGTTGCAAGCTGAGTTGATGAAACGTCGTCGTTTATATTTAGCTGAGCATCAAACAGAACATACACCTGTTGATCATGCCTTAATGGTGAGTATTGCTGGTATTGCCGCAGGGCTTCGCAATACAGGTTAATCATTCTCTATGTCTAACCCTCATCAAATAATTCAGTTTGATGAGGGTTAAATTGGCAAAATATGCCAACTGGACAAAATTTTTTTAAATTTATTTTAAAAATTAAATTGAGCTATTTTGCAAATACAACAAGCAAAATCAACAATGAATTCTAAAGTTTATTTACATATATATTTTACCAAAAGGTAAAAATATGAAATTTATGACCATTTGCGTTCATTCAGATCAATGACCAATAGATGAAAGCATAATTTAAGACAGGGTATCATACGCGCTGATATCACATAATGAGTCTACTTTATGTCAAATTGGTTTCCAAAATGGCAGCCGTATCAGGGGAAGATTGATCATCGCCCTGTTGCGACAAACGAATATTTACCGCCCTTACAAAGCGCGGTACTCGGGGTACAACACGCATTTGCAATGTTTGGAGCAACTGTTCTTGCGCCATTGCTGATGGGTTTTAATCCAAATCTCGCGATTTTAATGTCAGGGATTTGTACGATTATCTTCTTCTTGATCACAGGTGGACGTGTACCGAGTTATCTCGGTTCAAGTTTTGCGTTTATTGGTGTGGTTGCAGCCGCTACAGGTCACATCACGGGCTCTGGTGCAAACCCGAATCTATCAGTTGCACTTGGAGGTATCGTTGCTTGCGGTATCTTGTATGCTTTAATTGGCTTTGCCGTCATGTTGACAGGCACACGCTGGATTGAAAAATTAATGCCACCTGTTGTAACAGGTGCGATCGTAATGATCATTGGTTTAAACCTTGCCCCAGTAACAATCAAAGGCGTTGCAGGTCAGCCTTTTGAAATGTGGATGGCGCTCATCACTGTGCTGAGCATGGGTGTTATCGCGGTATTTACCAAAGGCTTATTACAGCGTTTATTACTGTTGGTAGGTTTACTGATTGCCTATGCCATTTACGTCATCGCGACGAATGTGCTTGGATTTGGAAAACCAATCGATTTTTCACAAATCGCGGCAGCACCATGGTTTGGTATCCCAAGCTTTTCTCATCCTACTTTTGATATGAATGCCATGTTAATTATTGCACCTGTTGCATTAATTTTAGTTGCAGAAAACTTAGGTCATATCAAAGCAGTGGGTGCAATGACAGGCGAAGACCTAACCCCTCAACTAGGTAAAGCATTTGTTGCCGATGGTTTAGCAACCACGTTATCAGGTGGTGTGGGTGCACCAGGGATGACGACTTACGGTGAAAATATCGGTGTCATGGCTGTTACCCGTGTTTATTCAACCATCGTCTTTGTAATCGCTGGTGTCTTTGCAATCTTTTTAGGTCTATCACCAAAATTTGGTGCCGTGATCAGCACAATTCCTACCGCGGTACTTACGGGTGCCTCAATTGTGGTCTTTGGTTTAATTACTATTGCTGGCGCAAAAATCTGGATCGAAAACAAAGTCGACTTCTCTAATAATAAAAATCTGATCGTTGCATCTGTGACAATTATCTTGGGTGCGGGTAATTTCGAGTTATTATTCGGAAGCTTTAACTTAGGTGGAATTGGTACAGCAACCTTCGCCGCTATCTTTCTAAATGTTCTGTTTAGCCTAAAAAAATAAAAATTTAATTATCAAAGGCAGCATGAGCTGCCTTTTTTACTGTAAAGCATCTTTTAACTGCTGAATGTTCCCCAACCATAACTCATATTCATCGGACTCTAGCCACAACTCCTTGAGTTCAGAATCATCAGCAACTATTCGTTCCAAAACACGCTTCGCCAATGACAATACACCATCATTTGGTTGCTCCGAAATGGTTTCTAACCATTGATCTACTTTCTCAGTGTAAACATCGGATTGAGTCCCTTTGCCAAGACGCTTTGCAATGACTTCAACCGCAGCAATGGCTTCCATCGCTAAATCAGCATCTAAATACTCATCGCCCTCATCAAGTGCCACCTGTAAAGCAGCCTCAATCACTGCAAAGTCTGTCGCATCCTCTAGTTCGTATGCCCAGTCATTTGCAGTGTCATTTCCAAACGATTCGTGTGACCATGTTCCCATCATTTTTTCCTTTTTTATTGTTCAGTATTAAAATGCTCAAAGTTACTCTTGGCTTTGTTGTTTATACTTTTCTTCTAAAACATTACTAATAATGCTTTCAATCATCCACACTCGATACAAACTATTAAACACATAAGTTTGTCCGTCTATACGAAATTCTAAGACTGGAAAATCAGGTTGATGCTTTTCCTGACACAGAACATCATTTTGCTTTAAGCATTGTTCAACATCTTGTTCAGTCAATTGGTCAATATCCAAACGCTTTTGCATTTTTTGAAAATGTGCCTTAAAGGATAAGTCTTTTCCACGTGTCCAAACCGCTTCTAAAATCTCATGCATGCAGTCGACTTGTTGCTCAACAGGGACGCTATAAAACAATTTTGCCATTTCATAGGTTGCCTCTTTGGTTGGTCGACAAAAAGGTGTAAATGCAACTTGTGTCCGCTTAGACACTCGTGTTGCCAAACTCCAATCAAACCAATCACGTCCGTGATAACTTAATGGATACACGCTTAATTGGATATTGTAATAATTTGCCAGTTCTTCTTTGATGTAGGCGAGTAATAGCCAGCTCATTGGATCTTCAAGAGCGATATATAAATCCAGCTCTGGATGCAAACCTTGAACTTCAGTTATAGACTCACCGTCATTGATTAAATGCTCACGCCACTCAATATGATTAATCAAAAAGATGGGATTACCCGTAAGTAGTTTTTGTTGTTTTAAACGGCGGGTCAAACGTAATAAATCATCAACAGCTTGATACTTACGCTCACCAAATTCGAAATAGCTAGCAATCACTGGCACATCTTTAAAAATGCGTTCTGGGTAATTTTGTGGAGTTTGGTGCTTGCTGGCCATAGCATGCAAAGTGCGTAATTTTCCATATTGCTGCTGCCAAAGCATATGAAAAACATCTTCTAGTAAATGTAAAAAATTTTGTTCTCTTAATGGCGTATTTCTTAGAATTGTTTCTGCTTGTTGTAAGGCTTCAGCTGTTGGTATTTCGGGTGTATCGTCAAATCCAAAACGATGCTGTTTTGCTAGAATCTTGGCATCATTTAGACAATATTGAAGCCAATCTTCGGCTGTCATTCCATTTGGGGGTTCTGCACCCTGTCTAGATATAATCACCTTTAATGGTTTGAGTTCGTCACTCAAAATCTCATTCAACTGATCCAGTTGTTGTACCGCAAGATAACTATAAACATCGTCTAAACGAAGATAAATGCTTAAACCCTGTTCCGTGGGTAATTCCGCCTGACGAGAAGGTTTTTGGTAAAACCAACGCGATCGGATGGGATCAAACCAACGACGTAACAAAGACATGTCGATAGCCTCTAATGGTCATAAAATCTGTAAGTGAATGAAATTGTACTCACGTATCAATTTATACGTCAGCAAAAATTATCTTCAGTATCTAATAAAATCAAAAAAAAATCCCCCTTTTATTGTAAGAGGGATCTCGCCGCTTTAAGCGGCGATCAGAATTACAGAACGCGAACAGCGCCTTTTGCTGCGCTCGTAGAGTGCATTGCATAAATCTTAAGTGATTTAGAAACTTTACGCTTGCGCTCTTCAGCTGGATGCCAGCCTTTTGCTTCTTGAACCGTACGACGATGAGCCATCGTTGCATCATCTACATTCAAGTGAATCGTACGATTTGGAATATCGATTTCAATGGTATCGCCATCTTCAACCAAACCTATCGCACCGCCTTCAGCAGCTTCAGGAGACACGTGACCAATTGATAAGCCTGAAGAACCACCAGAGAAACGACCATCCGTAATCAAAGCGCAGTCTTTACCTAAACCTTTTGATTTCAAGTAGCTTGTTGGATACAACATTTCTTGCATACCTGGACCACCGCGTGGACCTTCGTAGCGAATCACAACAATGTCACCTGCAACGATCTTATGATCTAAGATTGCTTCAACCGCTGAATCTTGGCTTTCAAAAACACGTGCTGTGCCGGTGAATTTCAGAATCGATTCATCTACACCCGCTGTTTTAACGATACAACCATCTAATGCGATGTTACCGTAAAGTACAGCCAAACCACCGTCTTTAGAGAAAGCATGTTCCGCATTACGGATTACGCCTTTCTCACGGTCACCATCAAGCGTTGAATAATAACGGTTTTGTGAGAATGCGACTTGCGTAGGAACACCACCTGGAGAAGAGCGATAGAACTCATAAACATCAGGATCTTCAGTGCGAATAATATCCCACTTATCTAAAGCATCTTTCAGTGTTTTTTCATGTACGGTTGGGCATGAAGTATTCAGTAGATTAGCACGATCAAGCTCACCTAAGATCGCCATAATACCGCCCGCACGATGCACATCTTCCATATGCACATCAGATTTTGCAGGTGCAACTTTAGACAACACTGGTACTTGACGAGACAAGCGATCAATATCATCCATTGTAAAATCAACTTCAGCTTCATGTGCAGCTGCAAGTAAATGTAATACAGTGTTGGTTGAACCACCCATTGCAATATCAAGCGTCATTGCATTTTCAAACGCAGCTTTAGTTGCAATTGAACGTGGCAAAATGCTGTCATCATTCTGTTCGTAATAACGTTTCGCAAGTTCAACAACTAAACGACCCGCTTTTAGGAATAATTTTTCACGATTGGCATGAGTTGCAACAATTGAACCATTGCCTGGTAATGATAAACCTAATGCTTCTGTTAAACAGTTCATCGAGTTTGCAGTAAACATACCTGAACATGAACCACAAGTAGGACACGCAGAGCGTTCGAAAGCAGCAACTTCTTCATCGGTATAGCTTTCATCAGCAGCAACAACCATCGCATCAACAAGGTCAATCGCTTTTTCATCTCCACGGAATTTAACTTTACCCGCTTCCATTGGGCCGCCAGAAACGAAAACCACTGGAATATTAAGGCGCATAGCCGCCATGAGCATTCCTGGTGTGATCTTGTCACAGTTCGAGATACAAACCATCGCATCTGCACAGTGCGCATTGACCATGTATTCAACTGAGTCCGCAATCAAATCACGTGATGGCAATGAATACAACATGCCGTCATGCCCCATCGCAATACCATCATCTACCGCGATGGTATTAAATTCTTTCGCTACACCACCAGCAGCTTCAATTTCTCGTGCAACCAGTTGCCCTAAATCTTTAAGATGCACGTGACCTGGAACGAATTGGGTAAATGAGTTGACGACCGCAATAATAGGTTTGCCAAAATCTTCATCTTTCATACCTGTCGCACGCCATAAACCGCGCGCGCCAGCCATATTTCTTCCATGTGTTGATGTTTTCGAACGATAATCAGGCATTTTTTATTCCCAACAAGTTTGTGCTCGAGATGAATAGGACATTCTCTCTGGCGAAATGATACTGAGCTTTTCCCATCATACTACAAGTTATCGTTTAACTGATGACCAGCGAACCTATCTTTTTTTGTTCAAAGACAATTCCTTTCACCTAATTAGGGGCTAGTGGCTTTTTGGCTTATAATTTGGGGTAAATTTTCTGTGGATTATCTTTGTGAAGATCATTTTTGCTGGTACGCCTGAATTTGCGGCAACCGCATTGGCGGCATTATTAAAAACACCACACCAGATTATTGCGGTTTACACTCAACCTGATCGTAAATCAGGACGCGGACAAAAGCTTACGCCTTCTCCTGTTAAGCAACTTGCACTTGAACATGGCTTACCTGTTTTTCAACCACTGCATTTTAAAGCGTCGACTGAAGAAGGTTTAGCTGCACAACAAGAGCTAGCAGCTTTGGGTGCTGATGTCATGGTAGTCGCCGCTTACGGTCTGATCTTGCCACAAACAGTGTTAGATACACCTAAATACGGTTGTTTAAACATTCACGGTTCTCTATTACCTCGTTGGCGTGGAGCAGCTCCGATTCAACGTGCAATCGCAACAGGAGATGCTGAAACAGGTATCACCATCATGCAAATGGCAGTAGGTTTGGACACAGGCGATATGATGTACAAAACCTATTGCCCAATTACTGCAGAAGATACCTCTGCAACCTTGCATGACAAGTTGGCAACTCAAGGTGCTGAAGCCATTTGTACCGTGCTTGAATCTGAGCAAAGTTTGCAATCATTTATTGCCAAACGTGAAGTTCAAGATGAATCCCTGACGGTTTATGCACATAAATTAGTGAAATCAGAAGCACGTATTGATTGGACACAAACTGCAATCCAAATCGACCGCAATATTCGTGCGTTCAACCCTTGGCCTGTGGCTTTTATTCAATTAGATGAAAATAACGCTTTACGTGTTTGGAGTTCAATGCCCTCCGAGATCAGTAAAGCAAATGCTCAATTAGGTGAAATTCTTGCAATTGATAAGCAAGGCGTACATGTCGCTTGTGGTGAAAACAGTGTCGTGTGCTTAACCAGTTTACAGTGGTCAGGTGGTAAAGCGCTCAATGCTGTCCAAATTGCCCAAACTCAAAAATTACATCTTGGACAAATTCTCCCATGAGCCAATCGAATCAATCATCTACAAAAAATCTGAATCTACGTGCGCAAGTGATCAAAACACTTTTGGCTGTTCAAAATGGGCAATCTTTGACTTCCGTATTGAATCAACATATCAATATGGTCTCTGAACGTGATCGTGGTTTATATCACGAACTGACTTTAGGTTGTTTACGCCAGTGGTTTTCATTAAAAGCCATTACCTTACCATTGCTCACCAAACCGTTAGACAATGAAGCACTCGAAAGTTGTTTATATCTTGGCTTATATCAAATTTTATGTACCCGTATTCCTGTACATGCTGCAATCTCGGAAACTGTAAATGCTGCTAAGCAATTAGGTTTCGAGCCAATGAGTGGTTTGGTCAATGCGATTCTGCGTCGTGTTTCACGTGAAACAGATGAATTTCAAATAGCTTTGAATAATACACATGGTTTACCAAGTTGGTTATTCAAACGAATCAAAAAAGATTGGCCTGAGCAAGCAGAGCATCTGTGTCAAGCCTTAAAACAAGTCGCGCCACTCACCCTGCGCGTCAGTGAACGCCAAGTTAGTCGTGATGAATATTTAGAGATTTTGGACGAAGAACAGATTAATGCTCGTCCTTGCATGCTTTCTGACGTTGGTATTGTTTTGGAACAAACGGGCAATATTACCCATTTACCAGGTTTCGAAGAAGGTGGCTTTTCTGTTCAGGATGAACATGCTCAATTGTGCGCCACGCTTTTACCGAACCTAGATGGCAAAGTGGTGGTTGATGCTTGTGCTGCACCAGGCGGAAAGACAGCACACATCCTTGAGCGCTTTAATCCTAAAAAGCTGATCGCATTAGATCATGATGCAAAACGTTTATTGCGTGTTTCTGAAAATATCGAACGTCTTGGCTTAGATCAAACTGAGGTGGAGATTATCGCAGCCGATGCCACCACATGGCAGGCACCAGAACCCGTCGATTGTATCGTGCTGGATGCACCTTGTTCTGCAACAGGTGTTATTCGTCGTCATCCTGATATTCGCTTGCTCAGACAATCCACAGACATCGCACAAACCGTGGCTTTACAGCAACAGATTTTGAGACAGATGTGGCAACAGCTTAAAGTTGGCGGTACGCTGCTTTATATCACCTGCTCAATATTAAAAGTCGAGAATGAGCAGCAGATGGTCGAGTTTTTTGCAGACCATCCCGATGCAAAAGAAATTAAAATCTCTGCGGATTGGGGTATAGAACAGATTCATGGTCGTCAGCTGTTGCCTTCAAATCAATCAGGTGATGGTTTCTACTATTGTCATATCCAAAAACAAGCGTAATAAAAAAGCAGGCTTAAAAGCCTGCTTTTTTTAAGAATCAATCATAGCGTATGCTGATCTTTAACTTCTTCAAGAACATCATCTAAATCTTCTGGATTCTTCATTAGGTGGCGAATCGACAAAGCGAGTCCACCCCATAAAAACACCATTGAAATAATCATCATTACGATTGCTGAAGTATTCATAATTTTATTCTCCTAGCGATCTTTCATTCTGCTTAAAACTAGCGCAACGACAGCACAGAAAATGACACTGCCCCATCCAAACACGCCTTGTAAGCTCATACTATAAGTATCGTAACCGTTCTTAATCAAGTTAATCACTGTCATGCTCAAAGTCGTTAACAGGATCAATGATGTGATCACAGTAAGCGTAAACGCCCAACCTTTACCTAACTGAATCGTAGAAATACGGTTCACATGATCACGAAGTTCAATCAAAGCAGAGCGTTTAAACCAAGCAATACTAATGATAGAAACCAATGCTCCGCCAATAATACCGATGTTATTGATGAAGTGATCCACAATATCCACCAGCTTAATGGCATTAACGCTTGAGAATAGAATCACTGAAACTAGCGCACTACCACCACCGATGATCGTTACTGCCTTCTTACGTCCCCATTTCAATTTATCCTGCATTGCTGCGATTGGCACTTCAAGAATACTCACCATCGATGAAATACCAGCAACAAACAACGATGAGAAGAACAACAGACCAAATACGTCTGCGCCTGCACCTAAGCTTGAAATAATTTTAGGGAATGCAATAAATGCCAGACCAATACCACCACTTACGACATCTTTAACTTCTGTACCCGCAGCATGTGCCATAAAGCCAAGTGCAGCAAAAATACCAATACCAGCAAGGATTTCAGTCGATGCATTGGCAAAACCAACGATCAAACCAGAGCCTGTTAAGTTAGTTTTAGGCTTCAAGTAAGATGCATAGGTCACCATGATCCCGAAGCCTACAGAAAGTGAGAAGAACGTATGACCATAAGCTGCTAACCAAACTTTATAGTCCATCATCGCTGCCCAGTTTGGCGTAAAGAAAGCATTTAAGCCTTGAACCGCACCAGGTAAACGTAAAGATTGAACAACAAGGATAGTGAACAATACGAACAGTAAAGGCATGAAAATCTTGTTCGATAGTTCAACACCTTTTTTAACTCCACCATAAAGAATGATGAGTGTTAATGCCCAAATTCCCACAATTGGCCAGAATAGATGACTAACAAACTGGAAATCAAAACCTGAAGCTTTTGAAGTTTGTAGGTAAGTATTAAAGAAGAAGCTTTCAGGATCACTACCCCACGCTTGCCCGATCGAGAAATAAATATAACTTCCCGCCCAAGTCAAAACACTAGCGTAATATAAACCGATGATAATACAGACACAGACTTGCCACCAACCTAATGTTTCACCGCCTTTAAATAAAGAACGATAAGCTTTCGGTGGAGAATTACGAGCACGATGACCTGTGGCATAATCTAAAAATAAAAGCGGTAAACCCGCAGTGATAAGTGCCAATAAATACGGGATAAGAAAGGCACCACCACCATTTTCATAGGCAACATATGGAAAGCGCCAGATATTACCTAAACCTACAGCTGAACCTACAGCTGCAATAATAAAACCAGATCGTGATGTCCAGTTTTCACGAGAATCTGCCATAGAACACCTAATATATTCATGTGGCACTTTTCAAACTGCGTTCACTTGTTATTATCCAACAGAGAGAAAAGTACCGTAAAAATCTTGTTTTGCTTGCATGAAAGTTCAACCTTGTGGGTCTCTTATTTCCATGTACAAACAAGCAAAAACCAAACCATCTTCCTTAAAGATTGGATTTTGTTTTTCTGCTTTTAATAGCTGAACAATACCTGTTTTTATTTCTTTTTACTGTAAATTCCTGACGAAAAAATCACACTTTTCGAGCGATTGATTATTTTTCAACTCAGTCAATAGTTGACCTTATAGTCAAATGATAAATTTAAGATACAGAAAACTATTAGGTGCAGAATCACAAGGTCTACCTGAATAATCTATTGCTTGATCGCCAGCAACCGTTCTTCCTGCATATCTCGAATCGCGGATTGAATTCCCTCTCGACCTAAGCCTGAGTCTTTCACACCGCCATACGGCATATTATCGACACGGAAGGTTGGCACATCATTGATAATTACACCTCCTACATGTAAATGGTCCCATGCATACAACATTTTATTGAGATTTTGTGTATAAACTCCTGCTTGTAATCCAAAACGACTTTGATTAATTGTTGCAATTCCTTGCTCGAAATCCTTATATTTTTCTAAAATGGCAACAGGGCCAAATGCTTCATCTTTATAAATTTCTAACTTTGAATCAACATTTTCCAATAAGGTAGGTTCAAAACAAACACCATCTAAAACACCACCAACAAGTATTTTTGCACCTTTCTTCTCGGCTTTATCAATCCATTTTTTCAGTCGAATCGCTTCAGCTTCTTTAATCATTGGACCGACCAACGTCGTTGCTAAGCTTGGATCATCAACTTTAATCTTTTTTAATTTTGCGATTAATTTCTTTTTTAGATCCGCATAAATATCAGCATGCACTAAAATCCGCTGCACGCTGATACAAATCTGACCTGCATGACCATAAGCTGCACCAATTAAACGGTCAATCAAAGCATCATCAATGATTGCATCCGCCTCAATCATCACCGCAGCATTACCCCCCAATTCAAGCGTAACCTTTTTACGACCTGCTCTCGCTTTCATATCCCAGCCGACTTGATCAGAACCCGTAAAGCTGAGCAACTTAAAACGATCATCCGTAACTAAAATATCCGCCGCTTGGCGATCACAAGGCAATACTGACCATGAACCTTTAGGCAAATCTGTTTCAGCCAATACCTCTGCAATTTTAAGCGAACTAATTGGCGTTAAACTTGCTGGTTTCAGCACAAAAGGACAACCCGCTGCGATCGCAGGTGCGATCTTATGCGCAACTAAATTCAAAGGAAAATTAAATGGACTAATTAAGGAAACTGCGCCAATCGGCACCTGTTTAACCATCCCACGATAACGAGAAGCTGCTGGTGTGACCGCTAAAGGTATTATTCGACCATCATCCATTTGAGTCACTGCATCCGCAGCCAATTGGAAGGTATTAATCAGCCGTTCAACCTCAGCACTTGCTGCACCACGAGGCTTGCCGCCTTCCGCAATCAAAATCTCAGTCAATTCACCACGCAATTCATTGAACCGTTTCACGCAATGCAACAATATTTTTTGTTTTTCAAAAGGTTTTAAAGCAGCCATTTCAGCTTCGGCTTTAACAGCTGATGCAATTGCCTTTTCTAGAGTTTTAGCATCAGCCAAAGCAACTCGTGCGAAAACCTGAGTCTGATATTTATGATGTACATCTAACCACGCTGCTGTTTTTACCGCTTTACCAGCCAAATATAATGGATATTCAACAACGTTTTTTTGCTCTTTCATTTCTTATTCTCTTTTCAAAAAACTAAAATTAGACTACTGCATAATTTTACAGATCACTATATGATTCGCCCAATCTATGATGAATTCACAACAATTCATTACGGTTTATGCTCATAAATTAGGACTATATGATGAAAATTTTAAAAATATCGATGCTTACTTTAGGAACAAGCCTTTGTGGTTTAGCACAAGCAGATGTTATTGGTGTCAAAGGTGATGTGAGCTACTGGGCATACGACGGTAAAGCAAATATGGCAACCCAAACTTCTGCTCAAGATCAAGACCTTGACCGTAAAGGTGCTGCGCAAATTTCTCTTGCTGTTGAACACCCTGTTCCATTAATTCCAAATGCAAAAATCCGTTATGTGAATTTAAAAACACAAACTGAAAATGAAGTTTTAGGTCAACCTGTGTATGACTTAGATATCGATCATACCGATTTCATTCTATATTATGAAATTCTCGATAACGTTGTGAATGCAGATGTTGGTTTTGGTGCAAGCAATTTGAATGGCGATGTCAAAACGTTGAATTTAACAAAAACTGATATCGATAAAACCATTCCAGTGATCTACGGTTCAGCTGGGGTCAAACTACCGTTTACAGGTTTGAGTGCTAAAGGCGAGTTACTCTACAGCAACTTTAATGATGCTAAAATCACAGATGCCCAAGCAGAATTACAATATAACTTTATTGATAATTTATTGGTCGATGTAGGATTGAAAGCAGGCTACCGTATCTTAAACATCGAATTAGATGATTATGAAAAAAATGATCTTAAATTTGATTTTAAAGGGCCATATGTTGGTTTAGACATTCATTTCTAAATCAAATTAATGAAAAAGCGGAGTCTGATGATTCCGCTTTTTTATTATGAAGTATATATTTGCCATGTAAGCTTAAGCCTACAACCATCGTCGTAATTGGCGAATAGTTCAATTGAAAACTTTGCCCTATCATATAAAACATAAAGAGACAGGAAGTCTCATTGAAAATAACAAGATACGCAGGAAGCGGTCGTTGATAAGGAATATAAACGACAAGAAACTGAATACTAAGAAGCCCCGTCAGGATGATGGGGCTTCTTTTTATTTATCATTTTATGCGTGATTTAAAGACTTTTAAGATAAGCAATTACTTCATCATGCTCTGCCATTTCTGCAAGCTGCAGCGCAGTATATTCGCCTTTATAAGCCACATTTGCCCCTTTACTCACCAGTAGCTTCACCACCGCCAAATGATCATTCTCAGCAGCAGCCTGTAACGCGCTATACCCTTCATCATCAGTCTGGTTTGGATCTATACCGTCAGCCAATAATTGTTCGACTTGTTCCATATCACCAAGAGAAGCCCAATAGACCAGTTCAGGAAGATGAAGTTCATCATCGTTTTCAGGGAGTGGAGAGAAAGAGCTGAGTTTCATAAGGAATGATCCTTTGTCTAGTGCTAACTAAAATTAAAATCTAAATTTTGTAGTGTATCTATCTCAAATTTTATGGAAATCTTATACCCGAGTTAAGTGAATTAAAATATGCTTTGGTTTATTCAACTTCAAATGTTGTTTCTGACCATAGCCTCCGCAATCTCAGTCAGTATGCCAAAATACATCTGGCTTACCATCTGAACGCTGGGGAATTGAGTCTCTGAGAGGATTCTCGAAAACCCACTCCTCACCACGTTGTACTGCAGTATAAAAGTCATATCCACCTTCTTTGCGTTTCAACTCTACATATTGAGTCCACCTCCCATTACGGGCAGTCCACTCAATCTTGAAGCGAATTGATGACTTAGTCATATCACACGGCACTATCTGGTTTTGCATGACAGCCAAATTTGGCTGCACTGTCCCGCAATTAAATTTCACATGATGCTTGAAAAAGTCATGCATATTACCAGTGCGCTTAAGTTCCTCAACTCCTAAACTTGCTTTATCCAAATCCAGAACACTAGCGTGGGCATCAATAAGAGGATAATCCCCCTCAACATGGGCAGTGATATTCCTAATGACTCCACCCTGCGGATTAACAAGCATCAACCACCCGACACTCTTTCCACCAGAAGTATACCCTTCCAATCGCTCAGCCACCTTTGTTAGCTCGTCCAGTAAGCTCTCTTGTTTCTGCACGATACCACTCAATTCGCTCTCAACAGATTGTTGCTTTTTTACACGAAACCATTGCGCAAACGCCCAACAGGCTAAAAAAAAGGAGGGACCAAAAATTGAGATGGCGTTAACCAAATTCCTCTTATCGGGAGCAACTACAAGACTGTAGATTGTCCAAATAACTGCTATCAGCAAGGGAAATCCCATCTCGCGGCCAAGCTGTCGTAATACATGTAAGATATTAGGCACCCAAGTTTGCTCCACAAACAAATAAAACTTCTATGTCATTATTCACAGCACTTTTAATATTTATCGCTATTTTGATTTTATAAACTATATATCTTTTCAATCATATGTATTCCACCCTATTTTCTTTTTTGCAATAAAAAACACCCCTAACCGTTAGGTTA